>NZ_JBHVDX010000014.1:0-85362 GCF_042802555.1 Streptomyces sp. NPDC057474
CATCATGACCGCGAACCGTTTCGGCATCCCCGCCGTCGCCCACGAGGAGTGCCTCGCCGGTTTCACCGCCTGGCGCGCGACCGCCTACCCGGTCCCCCTGGCCTGGGGCGCGACCTTCGACCCGCCGCTTGTGGAGGAGATGGCCCGGCGCATCGGCCACGACCTGGCCTCCGTAGGCATCCACCAGGGACTGTCCCCCGTCCTGGACGTCGTCCGCGACCCGCGCTGGGGCCGGGTCGAGGAGACGATCGGCGAGGACCCTTACCTCGTGGGCACGGTCGGCACGGCGTACGTACGGGGCCTGGAGTCGGCCGGCATCGTGGCCACGCTGAAGCACTTCGCCGGATACGCCGCGTCCGTCGGCGCCCGCAACCACGCGCCCGTACGGGCGGGTGTACGGGAGTTCGCGGACGTGACACTCCCCCCGTTCGAGATGGCGTTGCGCGAGGGCGGCGCGCGTTCGGTGATGGCGGCGTACACGGAGACGGACGGAGTCCCGGTCTCGGCAGATCCGGGGTTGCTCACCGAACTCCTGCGCGAGGACTGGGGCTTCACCGGCACGGTCGTCTCCGACTACTTCGGTGTCGGCTTCCTGGAGACGAATCACCGCGTGGCGGGAAGCCGCGCGGAGGCCGCGCACGCGGCCCTGGCGGCGGGCCTCGACGTGGAACTGCCGACCCTGCGCTGCTACGGCGAGCCGCTGGTGGAGGCGGTCCGCGCGGGCGGGATCCCGGAGTCCCTGGTGGACCGTGCCGCCCGCCGGGTCCTGCTCCAGAAGTGCGAGCTGGGCATGCTGGACGAGGGCTGGTCCCCGGAGCCGGCCGTCGACAGCATCTCCCTGGACTCGACGGCGAACCGCACCCTGGCCCGCCGCCTGGCCGAGGAGTCGGTGGTCCTGCTGGACAACCCGGACGGTGCACTCCCCCTCGCCCCCGACATCCGTGTCGCGGTGGTGGGCCCCCGCGCCGACGACCCCCTCGCCATGCTCGGCTGCTACTCCTTCCCCTCCCACGTCCTCCCGGCCCACCCCGGCACCCCCCTGGGCATCGACATCCCGACGGTCCTCCAGTCCCTGCGCACGGAACTCCCCGACGCGAAGATCACCTACGCGGCGGGGAGCGATGTCGACGGCGAGGACACGGGTGGGTTCCCGGAGGCGGTCGCGCGGGCGTCCGAGGCCGACGTCTGCGTGGCGGTACTGGGCGACCGGGCGGGCCTCTTCGGCCGGGGTACGTCCGGCGAGGGCTGCGATGCCGAGGACCTCCGCCTCCCGGGGGTGCAGGCGGAGCTGCTGGACGCGTTGATCGCCACGGGTACGCCGGTGGTGGCGCTGCTGCTCACCGGGCGCCCGTACGCGCTGGGCCGCTGGAACGGGCAACTGGCGGGCGTGGTCCAGTCGTTCTTCCCCGGGGAGGAGGGCGGCCCGGCGGTGGCGGGAGTGCTGTCGGGCCGCGTCTGCCCGTCCGGCCGCCTCCCGGTGAGCGTCCCGCACCGCCCCGGTGGCCAGCCGTGGACGTACCTCCAGCCGCCGCTGGGTCTCCTGGGCGCCGCGAGCAACATCGACCCGACCCCGCTGTATCCCTTCGGGCACGGCGGCTCGTACACGACGTTCGAGTGGACGGACTTCGAGGACGAGAGCGGGGACGTGTCGGTGACCGTCCGCAACACGGGGGAGCGGGCGGGGGCGGAGGTCGTCCAGCTGTACCTGCACGACCCGGTGGCCTCGGTGACCCGCCCGGACGTACGCCTCATCGCCTACCAGCGGCTGGAGTTGGAACCCGGGGACGCCTCCCGCGTGACGTTCCGCTTCCACCCTGACGTGTCGTCGTTCACGGATCGCTCGGGACGGCGCGTGGTCGAACCGGGCGCCCTGGAACTACGGCTGAGCGCGTCGAGCACCGACGTACGCCACCGGGCGCGGTTGACGCTGACGGGGCCGGTACGCGAGGTCGGCCCGGACCGCCGCTTGCACTGCGGGACGGAGGTCCTGGCCGTGGAGAGCTGAGGGCCGCCGGTTCAGTCCGCCTGGGCCGCCGCGTACGAGACGAACGCGGCCCAGGCGGAGGGGCCGAGGCCGAGGTGGGGGCGGGTGGTGTCCTTGGAGTGACCGCCCGATCACCGTACCGTCCACCGAACAGCCGCGCACTCCCCCCTCCGTACACGCCGCACCCCTCCTCTTACCCCACGTTCACAGAGGCGGGCTACAACAACCCGATGAGCAACGGAATCGAGCGGGAGTACCGAAGACGGCGAGGAATGGCACCCGCATCTCTCGTCATGCTGGCCGCGGCGGTACTGATCACCGCCATGGCGGTGAACGCGATGGCAACGCTCGGCCCGTCTGCCGGGGACGCGCTGGCCGTCGCGGCCTGGCTGACCATCGCCACCCGAGTGGTGCTGGAGCAGTTCCGGGCGCGTACGTCCGTCACAGCCGACGGGGTCACCGTACGCGGAGCGATACGCACCCGCGGCTGGGCCTGGTCCGAGATCTATGGCATCCGGGTCGAGGACATCAAGTGGGGCACCCCCCGCTGGTCGGGATACCTCTACGCCACCGACGGAAGCCGGGTCCGCCTCCCCCACGTGGACGAGTACCAACTGACCGACCCGATCGCCGAGATCGCCGACCTGTGCGCCACCGCCCTACAACTCGGGCTCACCTCGCTGGATACGCGACCGGACGTGGAGGAACGCATCGCGCGCGGGACGCGACGGCGCAAGGCGTGGCAGCGGGCGGCCATGGCAAGCGCGGTGGTCATGGGCGCCATGTTCGTCGTCGACTTCTGGCTGCTCCTCACCGACCGGCCGACGGACACGTACCTGCTGCTCCTGGGCGTCCCACTGGTCTGCGCGCCGTTCCTCTTCCTTGCCCTGGACCGCATCGGCGAACGTCAGCACCGACGCGGCCTCACGCCCCCTGCCCCACCGACTCGAACCTCCACCGGTGCACCGCCCGATTGAGCAACTCCCCGTCCGGATCCGGCAGTTCGGGCAACTCGGCATCGTACGCCGCGTCCCACCACGTAATGACCAGCACTCGATCCTGCGGCGCCCGAAGGATCTCCCGCCGTAGCGGCCGTACGGAAAACGCCCGGTCCTGGGCCTGAACCTGGGCCCGAGCCCAGGCGAGAAGGTCCTCCCCCCGCCCGGTGACCGCCCGCGCCTCCCACATCAACGCGACCGTCACGAGTACAGGTTCTCTTTGCTGACCTCGTGCACGTGGTCATGCCCGTGCCCGGCGGCGCGCCCCGGCACATGCGGGTCCGTCACCGGCAGTGAGGAGTCCGCAGACAGGTCCCAGTCCGAAGCGGCCCGCCCTCGCGCCACCATCTCGGCGCCCAGCGCGGCCACCATCGCCCCGTTGTCCGTGCACAACTTCGGCCGGGGCACCCGGAGTCGGATGCCGGCCGCCTCGCACCGCTCCTTGGCGAGCACCCGCAGCCGGGAGTTGGCGGCGACACCGCCGCCGATCATCAGATGATCCACCCCCTGATCGCGGCAGGCCCGTACGGCCTTGCGCGTCAGCACGTCCACCACGGCCTCCTGGAAGGACGCGGCGACGTCCCGCACCGGAACGTCCTCCCCGGCCGCCCGCTTCGCCTCGATCCAGCGGGCCACGGCGGTCTTCAGACCGGAGAAGGAGAAGTCGTAGACGGGGTCGCGGGGCCCGGTGAGCCCGCGCGGGAAGGTGATCGCGTTCGGGTCGCCCTCCTTCGCGTACCGGTCGATGACGGGACCGCCCGGGAACCCCAGGTTCAGCACGCGCGCGATCTTGTCGAACGCCTCCCCCGCCGCGTCGTCGATCGTCGCGCCCATGGGCCGCACATCCGACGTGATGTCCGTGGACAGGAGCAGAGACGAGTGCCCCCCGCTCACCAGCAGCGCCATCGTCGGCTCGGGCAGCGCCCCGTGCTCCAGTTGGTCGACGCAGATGTGGGAGGCGAGGTGGTTGACGCCGTAGAGCGGCTTGCCCAGCGCGTACGCGTACGCCTTCGCCGCCGAGACGCCCACGAGCAGCGCACCCGCGAGCCCCGGCCCGGCGGTGACCGCGATGCCGTCGAGGTCCTTCGCGCTCACCCCCGCCTCCTTCAGCGCGCGGTCGATCGTCGGGACCATCGCCTCCAGGTGCGCGCGGGAGGCGACCTCGGGCACCACGCCACCGAAGCGGGCGTGCTCGTCGACGCTCGACGCGATCGCGTCGGCCAGCAGCGTCGTACCGCGCACGACGCCGACGCCGGTCTCGTCGCAGGAGGTCTCGATCCCCAGGACCAGGGGTTCGTCAGCCATGGACCTAGCCATTGATCTCGGTTCCTTGTACGGATACGGATGTGGAGGGGTCGTTGAGGCGCATGACCAGCGCGTCCACGTTCCCCGGCTGGTAGTAGCCGCGGCGGAAGCCGATCGCCTCGAAGCCGAAGCGTTCGTAGAGCTTCTGGGCGCGGACGTTGTCGACCCGGCATTCGAGCATCACCTGGGCGCACTCGAAGGCGGTGGCGGCCCGCAGCAGCTCGGTGAGGATCAGCGCGCCGAGGCCGGTGCCCCAGTGTTCACGGGCGACGGCGATGGTCTGTACGTCGGCGACGTCCCCGGCGGAGGCCAGGCCCCCGTAGCCGACGATCCGCCCGTCGCCGTCGCCGTCACCGTCACCGTCGCCGTCCGCGTCCTCGGCCACGTAGTACCGCCGGGTCGCCTGGGGTCCACGCGCGTGGGCGAGGTCCGACCAGAACATGCCCCGGGACCAGGCGTCCTCGGGGAAGAGGTCCTTTTCCAGCTCCAGGACGGGCTCGATGTCCCACCAGCGCATCTCGCGCAGCACCGGGATCGTCACTTGGGGGTGACCACCTTGTAGTTCTTGGGCACCTGGGCGTCGGGCCGGCGCAGATACAGCGGCCGGGGCGCCTCCAGTTCCTCGCCCGCCGCGAGCCGTTCGGCCGCCAGCGCCGCGAGGGCGGCCGCGGAGACGTGCTCGGGCGCGCGGGCGTCCGGGAAGGTGTCGGGGTAGAGGACCGCCCCGGCCCCCACGGCGGGCAGCCCGGCCACAAGCTCCGCGATCTCGGCGGGCCGGTCGACGGCCGGCTCCGTCACCCGCGTCCGCGCGTCCTCGTATCTCGCCCAGTACACCTCCTTGCGCCGGGCGTCGGTGGCCACCACGAACGGACCCTCGACCGGTCCCTCGATCCCGGCCGCGTACGCGAGCCCGTCGAGGGTGCACAGGCCGTGGACGGGGACCCCGAGGGCGAGGCCGAAGGTGTCGGCGGTCATGAGGCCGACGCGCAGCCCGGTGTACGGGCCGGGGCCGATGCCCACGACGATGCCGGTGACGGCGCCGAGGCGGGTGCCCGCCTCGGCGAGGACCCGGTCGACGGCGGGCAGCAGGAGTTCCCCGTGGCGACGCGCATCCACCTGGCTCGACGCGGCGACGACGTCCGTCCCGTCGTGCAGCGCGACGGTGACGGCGGGGGTGGCGGTATCCAGAGCGAGCAAGAGCACGCAAACAGCCTACGGCGCTTCGGCCCGCGCCACGGCCGACCCGGTGCACGCTCCCTCTGCTGCTACCGTCACAGCACAGACGTGCTTCAAGGGCGTACGTGGGTACGAGAGGTGGGCTCAGAAGGTGGCCAGTAGCAGCTCGGTATTCGTGGCCGGGCTCACCGCGGCGGCCATCGCCGCAGTCGGTTTCCTCACCTATCAGGCGTCGGCGCACGTGCCCGACGACCTCGGGAAACCGTCCCCCTCCAAGTCCTCGGCGCTCCCGAAATCCAAGGCGCCCGCCGAGCAGGAGAAGGACACCGACGAGGTACTCCCCGACAACTCGGGCAGCGGCGAACGCGTCGTCTACTCCCTCGACGGGGACCGCGTCTGGCTGGTCGGCGCGAACGAGAAGGTGACCCGAACCTTCGAGGTCACCCCCAGCACGGTCGACCCCACCCCCGCCGCCTACACGGTCACGTCCCGCTCCGCCGCCGTCACCGGCTCCGACGGCGCCCCCATCGAGAACGTCGTCCGCTTCGCAACGGTCGACGGCGTCTCCATCGGCTTCAGCGCGGCGGTCGACGGCTCCACCCCCGAGCCCGACCCCACCACCAAGACGGGCGGCATCCGCGAGGCCCGCGAGGACGGCAAGGCGATGTGGGAGTTCGCGGGCATCGGCACGAAGGTGGTAGTGGTCGAGTAAGGGGTGCCTCGTCAGCACGGGGGCGCGAATCGCACGGGCGCGGGGAACTGCGCGACCAGCCCCCACGTACCCGCAGCCGCGACACGACGCCCAACACCCCTCTCAGGGCGTCAGACGGCTACGCGGCCCGGGGGTGTCGCCGCTCCGAAGGCCGCCGCTCCTCCGCTTTCACCGGCGGAGCCGGCGGCGTGGAAATCACCTTCGCCGCCGCACACGCAGCCAACAGGTCCCGCATCGACATACCGCCTGCCCCGGAGGGCTGTCGCTCTGATGCCGGCATGGACGCCTCCTGGTGCCACGGCGAACCAAGTTAGGTAGACCTAACCCAAGGACTGGTTACCATGTGACCACGCCGAGGACGACCAACGCAACATCTTGCCGACGCCTTGTCGGAACAACCACCCGGCGTTACTCGGGCAAACACCCGGCGTTACGCGGACAGCGCACCAGTTACGCGGACAGCACACCCAGCTCGACGGAGCCCCACCGCTCCCCCAGCCCGGTGACGGTCACATGCCGTACCTCGTCGGTCGTGTCGCCGACCGCCCGGTGGATGACGACGTTCAGCCGGTCGTCCGTCAGCTCCTCGACCTTCCCCTCGCCCCACTCCACCACGATCACCGAATCCGGCAGCGAGACATCGAGATCGAGGTCCTCCATCTCGTCCAGCCCGCCGCCCAGGCGATACGCGTCGACATGCACGAGCGGCGGCCCCTGAACCAGCGACGGATGCACCCGGGCGATGACGAAGGTCGGCGAGGTGACCGCACCCCGCACCCCCAGCCCCTCCCCGAGCCCCCGGGTCAGGGTCGTCTTTCCGGCGCCCAACTCCCCGTTGAGCATCACGAGATCACCCGCGCGCAGGAGCTTGGCCAGGCGACGGCCCAGCTCCAGCATCTGGTCGGGAGAATTTACGGTGATCTCAGAAGACGACGAAAAAGACGAAGAGGCCCCGGACTCACCCGGGACGTGCGGTGCTGCTGGCGCTTCCATAGCCACTTACGGTAGCCCCCGCCGGAACGGCCCCCGCGCGGGTGAGAAGGTCGGCGAGCCGGTCGGTCACCACCTCTGGGTGCTCCAGTATCACCAGATGCCCCGCGTCCGGCACGAGCACCAGCTCCGCGTCCGGCAGCAGATCGGCGATGGCCTCGCTGTGCTCGCTCGGCGTGACGAGGTCCTTGACCCCGGCCAGCACGAGCACCGGCAGCTCGGCGAACTCCGTCAACGCCTCGGTCTTGTCGTGCTCGGTGAACGCCGGGTAGAACTCGGCGACGACATCGATGGGCGTGCCCTCGATCATCCGCTCGGCGAACCGCTCGACCGCCGGATCGACGTCCCGCGACGCGAACGAGTACCGCTTGATGATCCCCGCGAACAGATCGGCGGTCGCCCGCCGCCCCCGCTCCACCAGCGCGGCCTGCTGCCCCAGCGCCTTCAGCACACCCGGCAGCACCCGCCGCACCACGTTGACGCCGGCGACCGGCAGCCCGAAGTTGACCTCACCGAGCCGCCCCGACGACGTACCGACCAGCGCGACGGCGACGACCCGCTCGCGGATCAGCTCCGGGTAGTGCGCGGCCAGCGCCATCATGGTCATGCCGCCCATGGAGTGCCCGACGAGCACGATGGGCCCCTCGGGCACCGCCGCGTCGATGACTGCCTTGAGATCGCGCCCGAGCTGGTCGATGGTGACCGGCAGCCCGTCCTGCACCTGGGCCACGCCCCGGCCGGAGCGGCCGTGGCTGCGCTGGTCCCAGTGCACGGTCCGTACGACACCGCGCAGCGCGGCCCGCTGAAAGTGCCAGGAGTCCTGGTTGAGGCAGTAGCCGTGGCTGAAGACGACGGTGACCGGGGCCGGGGCCTTGCGGCCGAAGAGCCGGCGTCTGCGGGGCGAGAGGCCGGCCTCGGGCTCGACGTCGTCGACCTCGTAGTACAGCTCGGTGCCGTCGTCGGCGTACGCCTTGCCGGGAGTGCCGCGCAGCGCCCCGTACGGGGCACTGGAGTCGAGCGCGAGGCGGGCCTTCCTGCGCATGCCGCGCCCCACGGTGAGCCGCTCTATGGCGACGCCGGCCGCCGCACCCGCGGCGACCACGCCTATCGCCGCCCCCGCGACACCGGCTCTGCGCCAGACCCCGTCGCCGGACGCGGCCGTGGCGGCGGCCGCGCTCGCGACGGCCTCCACGGCCTCCGCGCTGCTCTCGCTCACGTCCCGCTCCTCTTCGCCGACGTCCGGTCCCGCTGCCGATCCTGCTACCACTACCGCTCCGCACATCAGTACGGAGTTACCAGTCTCGTTCGTCTTTCACTTACTCGTGTTCAGGCACCGACCGCTCATGCCCTCACGCGCACGTGCCCCGGATCACACACCCGTGATCACACGCCCGTGATCACACGCCCGTTGTCGCACACCCGTGATCACATACTCATGGGCCGCACTCGCGGCCGCACGCGCCCGCTCACTCACCCGTATTGACGTAGACGCGCGGAACGCGGGTTCCAATGCGCGTCACGATCTCGTACGCGATGGTTCCGGCCGCCTTCGCCCAGTCCTCGGCGGTCGGCTCGCCCCCGTCACCGGCCCCGAACAGCACGACCTCGTCCCCGGCGGCGGGTTCGTCCCCGCCGAGGTCGACGACGAACTGGTCCATGGCGACCCGGCCCGCGACCGTCCGCCACTTGCCGCCGACCAGCACGGGCCCGGTGCCGGAGGCGTGCCGGGGGATGCCGTCCGCGTAGCCGACGGGCACCAGGCCGAGGGTCGTGGCGCCCGGCGTGACGTAGTGATGGCCGTAGCTGACACCGTGGCCCCCGGAGACGTGCTTGACCAGCGCGAGAGAGGCGCTGAGCCGCATCACCGGCCGCAGCCCGAGGTCGGCCGAGCTGCCCAGCTCCGGGCTGGGCGAGATGCCGTAGACCGCGATTCCCGTCCGTACGAGATCGAAGTGCGCGTCCGGGCGGGTGAGCGTGGCCGGCGAGTTGGCGATGTGCCGCACCTCCGGGCGGACGCCCTGGCCCTCGGCGTACGTGACCATCTCGCGGAAGCGGGTCAGCTGGGCCTCGATGGAGGGGTGCCCCGGCTCGTCGGCGCAGGCGAAGTGCGACCAGAGTCCGGTGACCGTCACGAGCCCCTCGGCCTCCGCGCGCAGCGCCTCGGCGACGAGCTCCGGCCAGTCGTCGGGCTGGCAGCCGTTCCGCCCGAGCCCGGTGTCGGCCTTGAGCTGCACGCGCGCGCGTGCGCCGACGTGGCGGGCGGCGTCGGTGACCTCCCGCAGCGCCCACATCCCGCTGACCGCGACGTCCAGGTCGGCCTCGACCGCCTCGCGCCAGGGCCCGCCCGGCGCCCACAGCCAGCACATGAGCCGCCCGGACAGCCCAGCCGCCCGCAGCGCCAACGCCTCCTCCGGCGTGGCCGTCCCCAGCCAGGTCGCCCCCGCATCGACCGCCGCCCGGGCACACCGCACCGCCCCATGGCCGTACGCGTCCGACTTGACCACGGCCATCAGCTCGGCCCCCGGCGCCAACGCGCGCAACGTCCGCACATTGGCCCGCAGGGCATCCAGATCGATCTCGGCACGGGCCCGCAGGGGCGCGCTCCGCAGAGGTGCTGTCTCACTCATGTCAGCCCCAGTGTCTCAGAGCCCACGAAAGCCCCTTCGAACGGGCGCAGCCCGGCGCAGAAGGGGCCGCGCCCCTTCAGGGGCGCGGGGAACCGCGCGACAAGCCACGACGGACGAGCACCCCGCATCCGACAGAACCGCCCACCCCGAACCCGCCTCACTTCCCAGGCCGCTTTCCCCAGACAAAAACCCGATCCTTCTCCTTCAAAACCCCCCACAACGCCCGCGCATCCGCCAACCGCAGATTCACACACCCCATGGACCCGATCTCCGTGTAGATGGACCCATAAACCGCATGAAACGCCTGCCCCCCACTGAAGAACTGGCTGTACGGCATAGGCGTGTTGTACAGCGTCGACCAGTGGTTCTTGTGCTTCCAGTACACCTTGTGCCACCCCGCACGCGTCGGATACTGCTTCCGCCCACTCCGCATCGGCACCGGCCCGAACACCACCTTCTTCCCCTTCTGCACCCACGTCAGCTGCCGCGACAGGTCCACACACGCCACCCGGTACGTCCGCACCGGACACTTCCCGGCCGCGTTGGGGTTCTTCCGGGCGGACAGCAACTGCATCCGCGCCCAGGTCACCGGCCCCGCGAAGCCGATCGCCGGCTTGATGCGCTGCTTGATCTGGAACGCCCGGACGGCGAGGCAGTCGGCCCGCGACTGCTTCCCGTCCACCTTCCGCTTCAGATACCGCTCGACCTGCCGCTGGTACGGCCCCGTCAGCTTCGTGCAGGTGACCTTGGCCCCGGCGAACGCCTCGGCCTCGCTCAGCGGCACGTACTCGACGAGGTCGTACGTCCCGGCCGCCGCGTCTCTCGGCTCCGCCGCCTCCTCCTCCCCACCGGGCACGTACACCCGCGGTGGCAGCACCTGGTCGGGCGTGTCGATCTGCCAGGGCTGATGAGGGCCGGGCGGCACGCCGGGGACGAGCTGCTCGGCGCCGGGGCGGGGAGCGGGCGGCGCGGGGTCGGCCACGGCGGCGTCGGCGGGGAGGACGGGGAGGACGGCCACGAGGGCGAGGGTCACGGAGACAGCCCGGAACGTCATTTGTCTGCTCGTCAGTTGCCTGATGGTCGGTTGCCTGGTCGTCATTTGTCTGCTCGTCATGTGATCAGCGATACGTGCCGCACGCACACGTGTGAGGGCGCCGCGCGTACGGTCACCCGATATCCGCGCGGGAAGTCACCCGATATGAGGGCTCACCGGACGCCACCGGCGTCACGTACAGTCACATACGGCACACGACAGGTCGCGAACGGTACGACACAGGGGTTGATATGTGCGGAATCGTGGGATACGTCGGCTCGCAGTCAGCGCTCGACGTGGTCCTCGCCGGGCTGAAGCGGCTGGAGTACCGGGGGTACGACTCCGCGGGCGTGGCGGTATTGGCCGACGGGGGCCTGGCCGCCGCGAAGAAGGCCGGGAAGCTGGTCAATCTGGAGAAGGAACTGGTCGGCCGCCCGCTGCCGGCCGGTTCGACGGGCATCGGTCACACCCGCTGGGCCACCCACGGTGGCCCCACGGACGCCAACGCCCACCCGCACCTCGACAACGCGGGCCGGGTCGCCGTCGTCCACAACGGCATCATCGAGAACTTCGCAGCGCTGCGCGCCGAACTGGCCGAGCGGGGCCACGACCTGACCTCCGAGACGGACACCGAGGTCGTCGCCCATCTGCTCGCCGAGGAGTTCTCGTCGTGCGACGACCTCGCGGAGGCGATGCGGCTGGTGTGCCGCCGGCTGGAGGGGGCGTTCACGCTGGTCGCGGTGCACGCGGACGCGCCGGACGTGGTCGTGGGCGCGCGCCGGAACTCGCCTCTGGTGGTCGGTGTCGGCGAGGGCGAGGCCTTCCTCGCCTCGGACGTCGCCGCGTTCATCGCGCACACGCGGTCGGCGATCGAGCTGGGCCAGGACCAGGTGGTCGAGCTGCGCCGCGACGGCGTGACGGCGACGACGTTCGACGGCCGTCCCGCCGAGGTCCGCTCCTACCACGTCGACTGGGACGCGTCGGCGGCGGAGAAGGGAGGCTACGACTACTTCATGCTCAAGGAGATCGCCGAGCAGCCCAAGGCGGTCGCGGACACGCTCCTCGGCCGTATCGACGCGGCGGGCTCACTGTCCCTGGACGAGGTCCGGATCCCCGACCCGGAGCTGCGCGAGCTGGACAAGGTGGTCATCGTCGCGTGCGGTACGGCGTTCCACGCGGGCATGATCGCCAAGTACGCCATCGAGCACTGGACCCGTATCCCCTGCGAGGTGGAGCTGGCGAGCGAGTTCCGCTACCGGGACCCGATCCTCGGCCCGCACACCCTGGTCATCGCCATCTCCCAGTCCGGCGAGACCATGGACACCCTGATGGCCCTGCGCCACGCGCGCGAACAGGGCGCCCGCGTCCTCGCCATCTGCAACACCAACGGCTCGACGATCCCCCGCGAGTCCGACGCGGTCCTCTACACCCACGCGGGCCCGGAGGTCGCGGTCGCCTCGACGAAGGCGTTCCTGACGCAGCTGGTGGCCTGCTACCTCGTCGCCCTCTATCTCGGCCAGGTACGCGGCACCAAGTGGGGCGACGAGATCCGGGCGGTGATCCGCGACCTCTCCCGCATCTCCCGCGAGGTGGAGCGGGTCCTCGAAACGATGGAGCCGGTACGGGAGTTGGCGCGCACCCTCGCCGACAAGAACACGGTGCTGTTCCTGGGCCGCCACGTGGGCTACCCGGTCGCCCTGGAAGGCGCCCTGAAGCTCAAGGAGTTGGCCTACATGCACGCGGAGGGCTTCGCGGCGGGCGAGCTGAAGCACGGTCCGATCGCCCTGATCGAGGAGGACCTCCCGGTGGTCGTCGTGGTCCCGTCCCCCGCGGGCCGCTCGCTCCTCCACGACAAGATCGTCTCCAACATCCAGGAGATCCGCGCGCGGGGCGCCCGCACGATCGTCATCGCCGAGGAGGGCGACGAGGCGGTCGTCCCGTACGCCGACCACCTGATCCGTATCCCGGCAACCCCGACCCTGCTCCAGCCCTTGGTCGCCACGGTCCCCCTCCAGGTCTTCGCCTGCGAACTGGCCACGGCGAGGGGGAACGAGGTGGACCAGCCACGCAACCTGGCGAAGTCGGTGACGGTGGAGTGAGTTGGTGGGTTGGTGGGTTGGTGGGTGGTGAGTGGTGAGTTGGAGGGCCGGAGTGGGACTCCGCTCGTCGAGGTCACCGTAGGGTGCGGATCATGCCCATCATCGGAGTCGGCATCGACGTCGCCGAGATCGACCGTTTCCGCGCCTCCCTGGAACGCACCCCCAGCATGGCCGAACGCCTCTTCCTCCCCAGCGAACTCCTGCTCCCCAGCGGCGAACGCCGGGGCATCGCCTCCCTCGCGGCCCGCTTCGCCGCGAAGGAGGCCCTCGCGAAGGCCCTCGGCGCCCCCAGTGGCCTCCGCTGGACCGACGCCGAGGTCTACGTCGAACCCTCCGGCCAACCCCGCCTCCGAGTAACCGGCACGGTCGCGTCCCGCGCGTCCGAACTGGGCGTCAAGTCCTGGCACATCTCTTTGAGCCACGACGCGGGGGTGGCATCGGCGGTGGTGATCGCCGAAGGGTGAGAGGCGCCGCCCAAAGCCACCCCAGCTCACCCAGCTCACCCCAGCTCACCCAGCTACCCCGGCTGCCCAGCTGCCCAGCGGCACGACTGCCCGACTGCCCAGCCGCCCGACTGCCCGACTGCCCAGCCGCCCGACTGCCCGACTGCCCGGCCGCCCGGCTGCCCGGCTGCCCGGCTGCCCGGCTGCGGGCAATCGTGCCGCTGTGGCGGCACGGGTGGGCGCAGCGGCACCCGGCGAGCGCCGGTGAGCGCCGGTGAGCGCCGGTGAGCACCGGCGAGCGAAACCGCCCCCCGCCCGGCGGCAGCGGAGGGTGCCCCGACACCCAGGCCCAGCTGCACCCACCCCCCTCCGCAAGGCAGACTCATCCCCATGCGCTCAGCCCACCGCGTAGAAACCGTCCGCACAGCCGAACGCACGCTGATGGCCCAACTCCCCGACGGCGCCCTGATGCAACGCGCGGCCGCAGGCCTCGCCGCGGCCTGCGCCGACGCCCTCCCCCGCCGTGTCTACGGCAGCCGCGTCGTCCTGCTCACCGGCAGCGGAGACAACGGCGGCGACACCCTCTACGCCGGCTCCCGCCTGGCCAAACGAGGCGCGGGAGTGACAGCCGTCCTCCTCACCCCCGACCGCACCCACCCGGAAGCCCTCAAGTCCCTCCTCCGAGCAGGCGGCACCACAGCCACCCCCCAGACCGCCGCCGACCTCATCCACCACGCCGACCTCATCCTCGACGGCATCGTCGGCATCGGCGGCAAGGGCGGCCTCCGCCCCGAAGCCGCCCGCCTCGCCGCCCTCGTCGCCGCCTCCCCCGCCACGGTCATCGCCGTGGACCTCCCGAGCGGCATCGAACCGGACACCGGCGAAGTGCACGGCGCCGCCGTCCGCGCCGACCTCACCGTCACCTTCGGCACCCACAAGCCGGGCCTCCTCATCGACCCGGCGCGCGAGTACGCCGGCTCGGTCCGCCTGATCGACATCGGCCTGGCGAGCACCCTCCCGGCCACCCCCGCCCTGGAGTCCCTCCAGCACGCCGACGTGGCCGCTCTCCTCCCCCACCCGTCCCAGGAGAGCGACAAGTACCGCCGAGGAGTCGTAGGGATCGCGGCGGGCTCGACCCGCTACCCGGGCGCGGCGGTCCTCGCGGTCGCGGGCGCCCTGCGCGGCGGAGCGGGCGCGGTCCGCTACGTCGGCGCGGCCACCGACGCGGTTCTCGCCCGCTTCCCGGAGACCCTGGTCTCGAACACGGGCCCGAAGAAGGCGGGCAGGGTCCAGGCCTGGGTGGCCGGCCCCGGGGCCGGCGACGACCCGGCCCCCGTCGCCGAGGCCCTCTCCACCGATGTCCCCGTCCTGCTCGACGCCGACGGCCTCCGCCTCGCCGACCGCGAAACAGTACGCACCCGCCCGGCCCCGACCCTGATGACCCCGCACGCCGGAGAAGCCGCAGCCCTCCTCGGCATCTCCCGCGAGGAGGTCGAGGCCTCCCGCCTCACCGCCGCCCACGACCTGGCCCGCGCCTACGACGCGACCGTCCTCCTCAAGGGCGCCACCACCCTGATCGCCGCCCCGGACCCCGACACCCCGGTCCGCGTCAACGCCACCGGCACCCCTTGGCTCGCCACCGCGGGCAGCGGCGACGTCCTCTCGGGCCTGGCGGGCTCGCTCCTGGCGGCCGGGCTCTCCCCCCTGGACGCGGCGAGCGTGGCGGCGTACGTCCACGGCCTGGCAGGCCGCTACGCCGCCAACGGCGCCCCGACGGGCGCACACGACGTGGCGAAGGCGATCCCGGCGGCCTGGCGGGACATCACAGCCTGACGCCCGCCCCGCCGGGGACGCCCCTCAGCCCACCGGCTCAGCCGTCTCCCCGCACCGCCCCCTCAACTCCCCTCCCCGCTCTGCGCCCTCAGTCCCCCTCCTCGATCCGGTCGATCGCCTCCCGCACCATCCCCAGATACTCGACCTCCTCGCACCGGGGCTTACTCCCCATCCGGTACATGTCAATCGCGTCGTGGAGATGCTCGCCCAGATCCTCATCCGGTAGATCCGCCGAAAGCTCACTGCACACCCGCCCCGCGAGCTCCGCTTCACCGCGCGTAGACCCACGTCGAACAGCGTCCCGTAACCGCAGACGCACGCCGAAAGCCATCCCAATCCCCCAATTCCCCCTGGTCGACCGGGAGGCGGCTCCCTCCCGACCGCCCGGACGCTAGTCCTCCCCCCACTCAAGGTCCATACCTTCGTCACAGTTCACGCACAGCGAAGGGCAAATCCGCTACTGTGCCCCCCGGCGTGACGGACCCCACCCCGCCACCCGTTCAAACTCCGTTAACAATGGACTGTGATCTCACCGGTCTCCTCGTTGCCGCGGAGCGCCCACCGGCCCAGGCCGGAGGCGACTCCCTACGTCGACCTCACCCGTGCCGAGTGGAGCGCGCTGCGCGAAAAGACGCCGCTCCCGCTGAACGCCGAGGAGGTCGAGAAACTACGCGGTCTGGGCGATGTCATCGACCTCGACGAGGTACGGGACATCTATCTGCCGCTGTCCCGGCTCCTCAACCTCTACGTGGGCGCCACCGACGGCCTGCGCGGCGCCCTGAACACCTTCCTGGGCGAGCAGGGCTCCCAGTCCGGCACCCCGTTCGTCATAGGCGTCGCCGGCTCCGTGGCCGTCGGCAAGTCCACCGTCGCCCGTCTCCTCCAGGCCCTCCTCGCCCGCTGGCCCGAACACCCGCGCGTGGAACTGGTCACCACCGACGGCTTCCTGCTCCCCATGAAGGACCTCCAGGACCGCGGCCTGGTCTCCCGCAAGGGCTTCCCCGAGTCGTACGACCGCCGGGCCCTGACCCGTTTCGTCGCCGACATCAAGGCCGGCAAGGACGAGGTGACGGCCCCCGTCTACTCCCATCTCATCTACGACATCGTGCCCGAGCAGCGGCTCACGGTCCGCCGCCCCGACATCCTCATCGTCGAGGGCCTCAACGTCCTCCAGCCCGCCCTCCCCGGCAGCGACGGCCGCACCCGCGTCGGTCTCGCCGACTACTTCGACTTCAGCGTGTACGTCGACGCCGGCGCCGACGACATCGAACGCTGGTACCTCAACCGCTTCAAGAAGCTCCGTCAGACCGCCTTCCAGAAGCCCGACTCGTACTTCCGCAAGTACACCCAGGTCTCCGAGGACGACGCCCTCGACTACGCCCGCACCCTCTGGCGCACCATCAACAAGCCCAACCTCGTCGAGAACATCGCCCCCACCCGAGGCCGCGCCACCCTCATCATCCGCAAGGGCCCCGACCACAAGGTTCGCCGCCTCAGCCTGCGCAAACTGTGAACCGCAGACTCCCCCAGCTGTAACCACGGCCTGTTAGAAAGGGCGGCATGCTGCATCTCCGCCTGATCACTCCGGCCGACAAGACCGACGAGGTGGTGCGCCTGGTCGAAGAGACGGTCGGCACCACCCATCTGGTCGTCATGCCGGGCGCCGCCCGCAACCCCGCCGGAGACGTCGTGATGTGCGACGTGGCGCGCGAGGCGGGCGACGAACTGATCGGCGCGCTGCGGGCGTTGCACCTGGACAGGACCGGCTCCATCGCCGTCGAGAACATCGACCTGTCGCTCTCCGAGCGCGCCGACAAGGCGGAGAAGGACGCGCCGGGCGAGGGTGCGGACGCGGTCCTGTGGGAGCACCTGACGGACGCGACCCACGAGGAGTCGACGCTCTCCGTCACCTACGTCGCCTTCCTCACCCTCGCCACGATGATCGCGGCCTGCGGTGTGGTCCTCGACAACGCGATCCTGATCGTCGGCGCGATGGCGGTCGGCCCCGAGTTCGGCCCCCTGGCCGGCATCAGCACATCCATCGTCCAACGCCACCCTCGCCTCGCCCTGCGCTCCCTGATCGCGCTCCTCGTGGGCTTCGCGGTGGCCATGGCGGCGACGGTCGGCTTCAGCCTCTTCATGGACGCGCTCGACCTGTTCAGCCGCGAACAGCTGGACGCCGAGCGCCCCAACACGGCCTTCGTCTACGCCCCCGACGCCTTCTCCTTCGTCGTGGCCGTCCTCGCCGGAATCGCCGGCACCCTCTCCCTCACCTCGGCGAAGTCGGGCGCCCTGGTGGGCGTGGCCATCTCGGTCACCACGGTCCCGGCGGCCGCGAACGCGGCAGTGGCCCTGAGCTACGGCGACACGGCCCAAACGGTCGGCTCCACCAACCAACTCCTGCTGAACCTCCTGGGCATCGTCCTGGCAGGCACCCTCACCCTGCTGCTCCAGAAGTGGCTGTGGTCCAGGCCCCGTTAGGGGCGCGGGGCTGTGTCAATATGCGGCTCCGCCGCGCGGGCGCGACAAGCCACGAATCACCCGCAGCCCGCAAAGCACAGCTCCCCGCCCCGAACCCGGAACGCCAGAACTACCCGAGCGCAGACTTCACAACGTCAGCAAGCCGACCCGCAACCGAACGCGCCTGCTCGATGTCCGCAGCCTCCACCATCACCCGAACAAGTGGCTCGGTCCCGGACGGCCGCAACAACACCCGCCCCGTAGACCCCAGTTCCCCCTCGGCCTCGGCCACAGCCGCCGCCAGCTCCGCGGACGTCCCCACTCGCGCCCGATCCACATCCGGCACATTGATGAGCACCTGCGGCAGTCGCTCCATCACCCCGGCGAGATCCTTGAGCGTACGACCGGTCTGCGCGACCCGAGCGGCCAGCAGCAGCCCGGTCAGTGTCCCGTCCCCGGTCGTCGCGTGGTCGGAGATGATCACATGCCCGGACTGCTCGCCGCCGAGGGCGTACCCGTGCTCCTTCATCTCCTCCAGCACATACCGGTCCCCGACCGCGGTCTGAACCAGCTTGAGCCCCTCCCGCTCCAACGCCAGCTTGAAGCCGAGGTTGGACATCACGGTGGCGACCACGGTCTCCGACCGAAGCACCCCCCTCTCCCGCATGTCCAGCGCGAGCACCGCGAGGATCTGGTCCCCGTCGACCTCGTTGCCCTCGTGGTCCACGGCGAGGCACCGGTCCGCGTCCCCGTCGTGCGCGATACCGAGGTGCGCCCCGTGCTCGACGACGGCGGCCCGCAGCTTCCCGAGGTGCGTCGACCCGCACCCGTCGTTGATGTTGAGCCCGTCCGGCTCGGCCCCGATCGTGACGATCTCGGCGCCGGCGCGCGTGAACACCTCCGGCGAGACCCCGGCGGCGGCACCGTGCGCCTCGTCGAGGACGACCTTGATCCCGTCGAGCCGGTTGGGGAGGACGGAGAGCAGATGCTCGACATACCGCCCGAAGCCGTCGTCGTACGAGCTGATCCGCCCGACGCCCGCCCCGGTGGGCCGGTCCCAGGGAGCCCCGGTGCGGTGCTCCTCGTACACGCCCTCGATCCGGTCCTCCAGGTCGTCGGCGAGCTTGTGGCCGCCGCGGGCGAAGAACTTGATGCCGTTGTCGGGCATGGCGTTGTGGCTGGCGGAGAGCATCACGCCGAGGTCGGCGCCCAGCTCGCCGGTGAGGAACGCCACCGCGGGGGTGGGCAGCACACCGACGCGCAGCACGTCGACGCCCGCGCTGGCGAGGCCGGCCACGACGGCCGCCTCCAGGAACTCCCCGGACGCTCGCGGATCCCGTCCGACCACCGCCACCGGCTTGTGGCCCTCGAACGTTCCCACCTCGGCGAGTACGTGTGCCGCCGCGACGGAGAGTCCGAGCGCGAGCTCGGCCGTCAGATCCGCGTTGGCGACACCGCGCACGCCGTCCGTGCCGAAGAGTCGTCCCACTGTGGTGTCCTCCGAATTGCTGAGAATGTGCGGCTCGTACCTGATGGTCCCCTACCGGGCGGTCCCGCACCGGGTGTCCCCGAGTGTCCCGGCATTCCCCGGACCAAGTTCATCCCCTGAGACTGTCCTCCCCCTTTCGGGGTTGTACGGACACTCTGTGCATAAGCCTGCGATAAACGATCGACGCTGCTACGCAAACCGCCCCGGCGGCACGGGGTACGTGCCACCGGGGCGATACGCGCAATGCGCAACGCATGCGAACGCGCGATACCGCGCGAGCGCGATTTAGCGCTTGCTGTACTGCGGAGCCTTGCGGGCCTTCTTCAGACCGGCCTTCTTGCGCTCGACCGCACGGTCGTCGCGGCGGAGGAAGCCGGCCTTCTTGAGGGCGCCACGGTTGTTGTCGACGTCGGCCTCGTTCAGCGCGCGGGCGACACCGAGACGGAGCGCACCGGCCTGACCGGAGACGCCGCCACCGGCGATGCGGGCGATGACGTCGTAGCGACCTTCGAGCTCAAGAACCTTGAAAGGCTCGTTGACCTCCTGCTGGTGCACCTTGTTCGGGAAGTAGTCCTCGAGCGTACGCCCGTTGATCTTCCACTTGCCGGAGCCCGGGACGATCCGGACGCGGGCGATGGCGTTCTTGCGACGGCCCAGGCCGGCGGCCGGCTGCGGGTCGCCGAAGCGGCCGGCGAGGGACTCCGAGGTGTACTCGCCCTCGACGGGGACCTCGGACTCGGTGGTGTAGCTGTCAATGTCGACGAGCTCGGTCTCGGTCTCTTCGACCGGCTGCTCAACGGTGGTCTCGGCCACGATTCTCCTCAGATTTCTTCAGGCTTGGGGGTGTGGCCGGACTTACTGCGCGACCTGGGTGATCTCGAACGGCACCGGCTGCTGGGCAGCGTGCGGGTGCTGGTCGCCCGAGTAGACCTTCAGCTTGGAGAGCATCTGGCGGCCGAGAGTGTTCTTGGGGAGCATGCCCTTGACGGCCTTCTCGACGGCCTTCTCGGGGTTCTTCTCCAGCAGCTCGTCGTAACGGACGGAGCGCAGACCACCCGGGTAGCCGGAGTGGCGGTAGGCCATCTTCTGGGTCCGCTTGTTGCCGGACAGGTGCACCTTGTCCGCGTTGATGATGATGACGAAGTCACCAGCGTCGACGTGGGGGGCGTAGATCGGCTTGTGCTTGCCGCGCAGAAGGGTGGCAGCGGTGGTCGCCAGACGACCCAGGACGATGTCCTGGGCGTCGATGACGTGCCACTGGCGAGTGATGTCGCCGGGCTTGGGGCTGTACGTACGCACGGTTCGTAGCCTTCGCTTCTTCAGTGAGGTTCCTGACAGGTCACCGAAGACGATCACGACAGCCCTTGCCGCACAGCGGTGACGCATACCGCGTGCTGGCTCGCTGGTCATCGGCCCGGTGGACCGGTGTAAGGGCCCCTCACGTGAGAATGAGCAAGCCAATACACATAACGAACACGCAGCTTAGCCGGGCGCCCCCGGGCGGGTCAAAACGGCCCCCGGCCGGGGTCCGTGAGGCCCGTTGATCCACTTCGCCCACGGGTTCGATACGATCCGGCCTCACGCGCCGCGAGGCACGTGATCAGACACGCAAACTGTACAAAACGGGGTCCACGTATGAAGTTTCGCAAGAGTGTTGTCGCCTCGATCGTGGCGGCCGGTGTCGCGCTGACGCTGGGCACCGCCGGGACGGCGTCCGCGTCGACCTACTACTCGGTCCCGGGCGGCCAGGTGAAGTTCACGTCCAAGGGCGAGATCCTCAAGGTCTGGGACACCAAGGCGGGCAAGACCGGTCTCTACGTCTCGGTCTACGACCTGTCCGCGAAGAACCCGACCATGGACTGGTGCAACGTCAAGGGCAAGGGCAAGAGCAAGACCTGCAACATGAAGTTCACGAACGGGCACAAGCTCGAGATCAACGTCTTCTCCTACACGAAGATGAGCGACCACAGCACGCGCAAGCTCGTCGCCAGCTGGAAGGACAAGGCGTAACCCGTTAACCGGCGTAACCCATAACTGAAGAAGGCCTCCCCTCGCCCGTCTAAACTGCGGCCCATGAGCTTTGGGCAGGGGGGGTCTCAGTGGAGCCCCGGGGGTTCCCACAATCCGTGGGACAATCAGTGGAATTCCACCAGTAACCAGACCCCGGACTGGGCGTCACTCGCCGAACAGTCCGAAATACGCAACAGACGCCGCAGACTCCTGTTGATCGTCGGCGGCGCCCTCGCCACGGTCGGCATAGGCGTCGCCGTGGCCGTCGCCGTCGTCGACGCCGACAGGGGCAACACCACGGCGAACGGCCCGAACGACATCCCGGCCACGGCGGACATCCCGAGCGCCAGCGCCAAGACGGACCCGTCGTTCGCACCGACCTCGGCCCCGCCGCCACTGGACCCGAAGGACTTCATCTCCAGCTCGGGCAAGGACAAGGCGCCGATCAGCCCGGACATCCTCTTCCCGGGCTCCCAGCTGACCAAGCGCGACAACGACGTCTACAAAAAGGGTGCCACGGCCTCGACGACAGACTGCGCCTCGGCCGTCGAGGGCACCCTCGACAAGCTTCTGACCAGCAACGACTGCACCCGCTTCATGCGCGTGACCTACTACCGGGACAAGGTCGCGGTCACGGTCGGCGTCGCCCTGTTCGACACCGAGGCCAAGGCCACCAAGGTCAAGGCGGACTGGGACAAGAAGAGCACCATCGTCTCCCTCTCCGGTGAGGGCGTCCCCGCCTTCTGCCGTACGACGGTCTGCCGTACGACCGCCAACTCCTACGGCCGCTACGCCTACTTCACCCTCGCCGGCTTCACCAACGGCACGGACGTGACGGAGAAGGACAAGGCCGCCTTCGCCGCCGGCGACGACCTCAGCAAGTCCACCTTCGACCAGATCCGCCGCCGGGGCGAGACCCAGGCGGCCGCCGCGGCCAACGCGCAGTAAGCCGTATCCGGCCGCCCGGGGTCAGCAGCAGCCGGCCCCGGGTGCCCCCGGCAGACTCCGCCGGTTCCGCGCCTCCTTGTTCCGCGCGGCCAGCAGCTCGTCCGCCGGGTACCCGACCTCCTCCAGGGTCAGCCCGTGCGGCCGTACGACATGCACGGCGGAGTCCCGTACACCGGCGGCCAGCACCTTCCCGGGCCACTCGGCCCCCCGGTGCCCGTCCCCCACGAACAGCAGCGCCCCGATCAGCGACCGCACCATGTTGTGGCAGAAGGCGTCGGCGCGCACGGTGGCGGTGATGATCCCGTCATCGCCCCGCACGAGGCTCAGCTCCTGCAACGTACGAATGGTGGTCGCCCCCTCCCGCCGCTTGCAGTAGGCCGCGAAGTCGTGCTCCCCCAGCAAGCTTCGGGCCGCCTCGTTCATGGCGTTCACGTCCAGCGGCCAGTCGTGCCACAGCACGTGATCGCGAAGCAACGGATCGACGCCGCCGGGATTGTCGGTGACGCGATACGCGTACCGGCGCCAGACGGCCGAGAACCGGGCGTTGAAGCCCTCGGGAGCCTCGGTGAGGGCCCAGACCCGTACGTCCCGCGACAACCGCCCAGCGAGCCGCTTGAGCAGCTTCTCGCGATGCTCCTCCCAGAGCCCGTCGGGCAGATCCACATGGGCCACCTGCCCCCGTGCGTGCACCCCCGCGTCCGTCCGCCCGGCCACGGTCAGCTCGTACGTCTCCTTGGCCCGCGTCACGGTCCGCAGAGCGTCCTCGATCTCCCCCTGCACCGTCCGCTGCCCCCGGGCCTGCTTGGCCCACCCGGAGAACGCACTCCCGTCGTACGACAGGTCCAGCCGGATACGGACATGGCCGGGCGCTGCTTCATCACTCACACGAAGATCCTCTCAGGTACGGAAAAGCGGGCCCGCTCCTCATGGGAACGGGCCCGCTCAAGCGCGCCCCGTAAGGGGCGCGGGGTACTGCGCGAACAACCACGACGAACCGCAGCCGAAATCGCATTCCCCGCGGAGCGCTACGCGTCCTTGGACTCCTCGGCGGCCTCATCGGCAGCGTCGTCAGCCTTGGTGGTGTCGACCTTGGCCTCAGCAGCCTCGGTGACCTCCGCGTCCTTGGCGGCACGCTGGGTGGCAGCCTCGGCCTCACCGGTGGCCTGCTGCGCGACCGTCAGCGCCTCGACCAGCTCGATGACAGCCATGGGCGCGTTGTCGCCACGGCGGTTACCGATCTTGGTGATACGGGTGTAGCCACCCGGACGGTTCTCGTACCGCGGGCCGATCTCGGTGAAGAGCGTGTGCACGATGCTCTTGTCCGTGATGACCTGGAGCACCTGGCGGCGGTTGTGAAGGTCGCCCTTCTTCGCCTTGGTGACCAGACGCTCGGCGTACGGCCGCAGACGGCGGGCCTTCGCCTCGGTGGTGGTGATGCGACCGTGCTCGAAGAGGCTCTTCGCGAGGTTCGCGAGCAGCAGCTTCTCGTGCGCGGCACTGCCGCCCAGACGGGCACCCTTGGTGGGCTTCGGCATGGTGTTTCTCCTAGGTGTCTGCCCCGGCCGTATCAGGTACCGAGGTCAGTATCCGAGCAAGCGGGTGCTAGTCGGAGATCCGGACGACAGCCCCGAAGGGGCTTCGTCCGGAAGGGGCGCGGGGAACTGCGCGACAAGCCGCAGCGCACCCGCACCCAAGAACGTACGGTCGGTCCCGAGCTCTCAGTACTGCTCGGTCTCCACGAACCCGGCATCCGCGTCGTCATCCGCGCCAAAGGCGTCAGCGGCGGCGGTCGGGTCGAATCCGGGCGGGCTGTCCTTCAGGGCCAGGCCCATACCGGCCAGCTTCGCCTTGACCTCGTCGATCGACTTCGCACCGAAGTTACGAATGTCGAGCAGGTCGGCCTCGGAACGAGCCACGAGCTCACCCACGGAGTGGATGCCCTCGCGCTTGAGGCAGTTGTACGACCGAACGGTGAGCTCCAGCTCCTCGATCGGCAGCGCCAGATCGGCGGCGAGCGCGGCGTCCGTCGGGGACGGACCCATGTCGATGCCCTCGGCGTCGATGTTGAGCTCACGGGCGAGCCCGAACAGCTCGACCAGCGTCTTACCGGCGGAGGCCATGGCGTCACGCGGACGCATCGCCTGCTTGGTCTCGACGTCGACGATCAGCTTGTCGAAGTCGGTGCGCTGCTCGACACGGGTCGCCTCGACCTTGTACGTGACCTTGAGAACCGGCGAGTAGATGGAGTCGACCGGGATACGGCCGATCTCCTGGCCCACCTGCTTGTTCTGCACGGCGGAGACGTAACCGCGGCCGCGCTCGACCGTCAGCTCCATCTCCAGCTTGCCCTTGCCGTTGAGGGTGGCGAGGACGAGGTCGGGGTTGTGCACCTCGACACCGGCCGGGGGCGCGATGTCGGCGGCGGTGACCAGACCCGGGCCCTGCTTGCGCAGGTACATCACGACCGGCTCGTCGTGCTCCGAGGAGACGACCAGCTGCTTGATGTTGAGGATCAGGTCGGTGACGTCCTCCTTGACGCCCGGCACGGTGGTGAACTCGTGCAGGACACCGTCGATACGGATGGACGTGACCGCCGCACCCGGGATCGACGACAGGAGCGTACGGCGGAGGCTGTTGCCGAGGGTGTAACCGAAGCCCGGCTCCAGCGGCTCGATCACGAACCGGGAGCGGAACTCGTCGACGACCTCTTCGGTCAACGAGGGACGCTGAGCGATCAGCATGAAGTGAATCCTTCAGTCATGGGCACCCACTATTTGATGCCCTTGAGTACTACAAGGGTACGGGCGGTATGGCCCCGAAGAGCCATACCGCCCGAAAACCTCAGACCAAGCAGCCGTACATCCGACCCGAAGGGTCAGACGCGGCGGCGCTTGGGCGGACGGCAGCCGTTGTGCGGGGTGGGCGTGACGTCCTGGATGGAGCCGACCTCGAGACCGGTCGCCTGCAGCGAACGGATGGCCGTCTCACGACCCGAACCCGGGCCCTTGACGAACACGTCGACCTTGCGCATGCCGTGCTCCTGCGCGCGACGGGCGGCCGACTCGGCGGCCATCTGCGCGGCGAACGGCGTGGACTTCCGGGAGCCCTTGAAGCCGACGTGGCCGGCGGAGGCCCAGGAGATCACGTTGCCCGAGGGGTCCGTGATCGAGACGATCGTGTTGTTGAACGTGCTCTTGATGTGCGCGTGGCCGTGAGCGACGTTCTTCTTTTCCTTGCGGCGCACCTTCTTGGCAGCGCCCTGACGACCCTTGGGGGGCATCTATAACTCCTACGGGAGGTGGTCGGTCCTACAGCGAAGACCGCTGGACGGCGAGTCCGCTGCGGACTACTTCTTGCCCGGCTTCTTCTTACCGGCGATGGCGCGACGCGGGCCCTTGCGGGTACGGGCGTTCGTGCTGGTGCGCTGACCGCGGACGGGCAGACCACGACGGTGACGGAGACCCTGGTAGCAGCCGATCTCCACCTTGCGGCGGATGTCGGCCTGTACCTCGCGACGGAGGTCACCCTCGGTCTTGATGTTGCTGTCCACGTACTCGCGGATCGCGACGAGCTGCTCCTCGGAGAGGTCGCGAACGCGGGTGTCGGGGTTGACGCCGGTCGCTGCCAGCGTCTCCTGGGAGAGAGTCCGGCCGATGCCGAACACGTAGGTGAGGGCGACCTCCACGCGCTTGTCGCGCGGGATGTCAACACCGGAAACGCGTGCCATTCAATGGCTCCTGGTGATTGTCGGAGGTCTTCCGCAGAACCGGATCCCGGCCGCCGGCCTCTTCCGTTTCGAAGAGTAGGTACGACCCGGGTCCCCGGCCTCCGAGCCGGGGGTGTCAGGCACAGTGCGCGCCTGGATCCTGCGTATGAACAATTCAGCTCGCGTCGCGCGAATCTCTGCGATGTCGATGCAGAGGGAGTGGTCGAACGTGCGTCAGCCCTGGCGCTGCTTGTGGCGCGGGTTCTCGCAGATGACCATGACCCGACCGTGACGGCGGATCACCCTGCACTTGTCGCAAATCTTCTTGACGCTCGGCTTGACCTTCATGGGGTGAGGTTCTCCGGGTCAGTGCCACCACCCGTATCCCGGAACCGGGGCACGGAGAGCGGGGGCAAGATCTACTTGTAGCGGTAGACGATCCGGCCACGCGTCAGGTCGTACGGAGACAACTCCACCACGACCCGGTCGTCAGGGAGGATACGGATGTAGTGCATACGCATCTTGCCGCTGATGTGTGCCAGGACCTGGTGGCCGTTCTGGAGCTCGACCTTGAACATGGCGTTCGGAAGAGACTCGACGACAGTGCCCTCGATCTCGATGGCACCTTGCTTCTTGGCCACGCTTCGCCCTTCGAATCGACTACCTTGATCGACTCGGCGTAACCGAATGAAGACACACGGAAACACGAGAGCCGACGAGTCAGTCTACGTCAGGGCCTCCAGAAACACGAATTCGGGTAAGGATGCCCAGGGTGGAAGATCCTTATGCCGCCCGGCAGGAGCGCCCCTTCAGGGGCGCGGGGAACTGCGCGAGCAACCACGCCCCACCCGCACCCGCACCCGCACCCGACGACGAGAACTCAGCCGACCGGATCAGGAGCCGCAGTGATCCCGAACTCCGCGAGCTTCGCCCGGCCCCCATCGGGCGAGGTCAGCACCAGCGGCCCGGCCTCCGTCAACGCCACCGAGTGCTCCCAGTGCGAGGACCACGTCCCGTCCGTGCTCACCACGGTCCAGTCGTCCGCGAGAACCTCGGTCTTCGGCGTACCCAAGGACACCATCGGCTCGATCGCGAGACAGAACCCGGGGACCAGCTTCGGCCCCTTCCCCCGACGCCGCTCGACGTAGTTCAGCAGATGCGGGTCCATGTGCATCTCCGTCCCGATGCCATGGCCGCCGTAGTCCTCGACGATCCCGTACTTACCCCCACCCGGCTTCGGCTGCCGGCGGATGTACGTCTCGATGGCCCGGGAGACGTCCACGAGCCGGTTCCCCACCTTCATCGCGGCGATCCCGGCCCACATGGACTCCTCGGTCACCCGCGACAGCTCGATCAGCTCCGGAGCGTGGCCGGAGCCCACGAACGCGGTGTACGCCGCGTCGCCGTGCCAGCCGTCGACGATCGCGCCGCAGTCGATGGAGATGATGTCGCCGTCCTTCAGGACGACCTCGTCACTCGGGATGCCGTGGACCACGACCTCGTTCACCGATGTGCAGATGGTCGCCGGGAAGCCGCCGTACCCGAGGAAGTTCGACTTGGCCCCGTTCTCCGCGAGCACCTTGCGGGCCACCTCGTCGAGGTCCTTCGTGGAGGCGCCCGGCACGGCGGCCTCCCGAGTGGCCGCGTGAATGGCGGCGACGACCAGCCCCGCCTCGCGCATCTTGGCGATCTGCTCGGGGCTCTTGATCTGCACCATCAGGCTCTCGCCTCTCCACTTCCGGTAAGCACGTCTGGGGTCAAGTGTGCCGCACCCATCAATTGAGCAATCACAACGGCGAATCACCATGTCCGCGAGAGCGGCGGCGGACAGGCCCTAGCCGCAAAAAGCAGCCGCGGCGCCCCTTACGGACACCGCGGCCTGCGTACTGACCGACGACCTACTTGTCGTCGTCCTCGCGCTTGAGCGCCTCCATGGCGCGCTGGGTGACTTCCTCCACCGGGCCGAGGGCCGAGATCGTCACCACGAGGCCCTGGGCCTTGTAGTAGTCGATGATCGGCTCGGTCTGGGTGTGGTAGACCTCCAGACGCTTGCGGACGGTCTCCTCGGAGTCGTCGTCGCGCTGGTACAGCTCGCCGCCGCAGGCGTCGCAGACGCCCTCCTGCTTCGGCTTCTTGTACGTGACGTGGAAGACGTGGGCGGAGTCGTTCCGGCAGATGCGCCGGCCGGCGATCCGCTTGACGACCTCCTCCTCGGGGACCTCCAGGTCCAGCACCGCGTCCAGGTTCATGGACTCGTCCTGGAGCGTCACGTCCAGCGCCTCGGCCTGCGAGACGTTGCGCGGGAAGCCGTCGAGCAGGAAGCCGTGCTCGGCGTCCGGCTGCTCCATGCGGTCCTTGGCCATCGCGATGGTGACCTCGTCCGGCACCAGCTCGCCCTTGTCCATGTAGGACTTCGCGAGTTTGCCCAGCTCCGTCTGCTTGCTGATGTTGGCCCGGAACAGGTCGCCCGTGGAGATGTGCGGGATCGACAGGTTCTGGGCGAGGAACGCGGCCTGCGTTCCCTTACCGGCGCCCGGCGGCCCGACGAGGACGATTCGCATCAGCGGAGGAACCCTTCGTAATTGCGCTGCTGGAGCTGGCTCTCGATCTGCTTCACCGTCTCCAGACCCACACCCACGATGATCAGGATGCTGGTACCGCCGAAGGGGAAGTTCTGGTTTGCCCCGAGGGGGGCCAATGCCATCGTCGGCACGAGAGCGATCAGACCCAGATACAGCGAACCCGGCCAGGTGATCCGGTTGAGTACGTAGCTCAGGTACTCGGCGGTCGGTCGGCCAGCCCGGATTCCCGGGATGAAGCCACCATACTTCTTCATGTTGTCCGCGACTTCCTCGGGGTTGAACGAGATGGCCACGTAGAAGAAGGCAAAGAAGATGATCAGGAAGAAGTAGATCGTGATGTGCGCCGGCGCTGCGGTGTCCGCGAGATTCTTGGTGACCCAAGTCGCCCAACCCGCCGTGGAGTTGGAGAACTGCACGATGAGCGCCGGGATGTAGAGCAGTGACGAGGCGAAGATCACAGGGATGATGCCCGCCTGGTTGACCTTCAGCGGAATGTAGGTCGACGTGCCGCCGTAGGACCGGCGGCCGATCATGCGCTTCGCGTACTGGACCGGGATGCGGCGCTGGGCCTGCTCGACGAAGACCACGAGCGCGACCATGACCAGGCCGACGGCAATCACGATGGCGAACTCGATCCAGCCGCCCGCCAGGTCGCCCTGCTCCTTGATGGCCCACAGCGCGGACGGGAAGGTGGCGGCGATCGAGATGAACATCAGGATCGACATGCCGTTGCCGATGCCGCGGTCGGTGATCAGCTCACCGAGCCACATGACGACGGCCGTACCGGCGGTCATGGTGATGACCATGACCATGGTGGTGTAGATCGAGCGGTCGGGAACGATCTGGCCGGCCAGCTGGCAGCCGCTGAACAGCGAGCCGCTGCGGGCGGTGGCGACGAGGCCGGTGCCCTGGAGGATGGCCAGGGCCACCGTCAGATAACGCGTGTATTGCGTGATCTTCGACGTGCCTGCCTGCCCCTCCTTCTTCAGGGCTTCCAGACGCGGGATCACCACGGTCAGCAGCTGCAGAATGATGCTCGCCGTGATGTACGGCATGATGCCGAGCGCGAAGATCGTGATCTGCAGCAGCGCGCCACCACTGAACATGTTGACCAGACCGAAGAGACCCGAGTTGGTCTGGGCCTGGTCGATGCAGAACTGGACGGCGGTGTAGTCGACACCGGGGATCGGCACATGCGTGCCGATCCGGTAGATCACGATGATGCCGAGCGTGAAGAGCAGCTTCTTGCGCAGGTCGGGCGTCTTGAACGCCCGGGCGAACGCGGTGAGCACGGTGCCTCCTGCGACCCCCGCGCTACTGCGTCAAGGGTGACGGTTTTGAGATTCTGATGAGGACGTCTTACGTAACGTTTAACTGCCGCGTCGAGTGCCCGGTTAGGGGTCCCCTGTGAAAACGGACAGTGCAGGCCACCTTACCGGCGGGACTGCCTCCCTAGGAACGACCAACCGGGGATACCCCATATGTGGGGTATCCCCGGTCGGGATCGCTCAAGTCATCGAGACACCTGATGTGTTCAGACGAGCTCGGTGACGGTACCGCCGGCGGCGGTGATCTTCTCCTTGGCGGAGCCGGAGACGGCGTCGACCGTCACCTGCAGCGCCACGGAGATCTCGCCCTGGCCGAGGACCTTGACGAGGCTGTTCTTGCGGACGGCACCCTTGTCGACCAGGTCGGCAACGGTGACCTCCCCACCCTCGGGGTAGAGGGCGGCGAGCTTGTCCAGGTTCACGACCTGGAACTCGACCTTGAACGGGTTCTTGAAGCCCTTGAGCTTCGGAAGACGCATGTGGAGGGGCATCTGGCCACCCTCGAAGCGCTCCGGAACCTGGTAACGGGCCTTCGTACCCTTGGTACCACGACCGGCCGTCTTACCCTTCGACGCCTCACCACGACCGACACGGGTCTTGGCGGTCTTGGCGCCCGGGGCGGGACGGAGGTTGTGGATCTTGAGCGGGTTGTTCTCCGCCATGATCAGTCGACCTCCTCGACCGACACGAGGTGGCGGACGGTGTGCACCATGCCGCGGAACTCGGGGCGGTCCTCCTTGACGACCTGCGTGTTGATGCCCTTGAGACCAAGGGAACGCAGGGTGTCACGGTGGTTCTGCTTGCTGCCGATGTACGACTTCGTCTGCGTGATCTTGAGCTGAGCCATTACGCAGCACCAGCCCCGGCACGCGCACGCAGCAGAGCCGCGGGAGCGACGTCCTCGAGCGGCAGACCACGGCGGGCCGCGATCTCCTCGGGACGCTGCAGACCCTTCAGGGCCGCCACGGTCGCGTGCACGATGTTGATCGCGTTGGACGAGCCGAGCGACTTCGACAGGATGTCGTGCACACCGGCGCACTCGAGCACGGCACGCACCGGGCCACCGGCGATGACGCCGGTACCGGGGGAAGCAGGCTTGAGCAGGACGACGCCCGCGGCCTTCTCGCCCGTGATCGGGTGCGGGATGGTGCCCTGGATACGGGGGACCTTGAAGAAGTGCTTCTTGGCCTCCTCAACACCCTTGGCGATGGCGGCCGGCACCTCCTTGGCCTTGCCGTAACCGACACCCACGGTGCCGTCACCATCGCCCACTACGACGAGCGCAGTGAAGCTGAAGCGACGACCACCCTTCACAACCTTGGCGACGCGGTTGATCGCGACAACGCGCTCAACGTACGCGGTCTTCTCGGCGGCAGCTGCGCCGCCGTCACGGCCCTTCCGGTCCCGCCGCTCGCCGCCACCGGCACCGCCACCGCGGCGCTGGGGTCCAGCCATTGGATTTACCTCTCTCTTTCCGCTAGCTACGCAGCGAGCTCAGAACTTGAGCCCGGCCTCGCGGGCAGCGTCGGCCAGGGCCGCGATGCGACCCGCATACCGGTTACCACCACGGTCGAACACGACGACCTCGACACCGGCGGCCTTGGCACGCTCGGCGACCAGGGCGCCGACCTTGCCGGCCTGCGCCGACTTGTCCTCCGACGCGCCACGGATGGACGTGTCCAGGGTGGACGCCGACGCAAGGGTGTGACCCTTGAGGTCGTCGATCACCTGGGCCACGATGTGGCGGTTCGAGCGGGTCACGACCAGGCGGGGACGCTCAGCCGTACCGTTGACCTTCTTACGGATCCGGATGTGGCGCCGCTTGATGGCTGCACGCTTGTAAGCGTCGCCCTTAGCGATCTTCGTACCGTATGCCATGGCTTACTTACCCGCCTTTCCGACCTTGCGGCGGATGACTTCGCCCTCGTACTTGACGCCCTTGGCCTTGTACGGGTCGGGCTTGCGCAGCTTGCGGATGTTGGCCGCAACCTCGCCGACCTTCTGCTTGTCGATGCCCTCGACCTGGAAGCGGGTCGGGTTCTCCACCTTGAAGGTGATTCCCTCGGGCGCCTCGACGGTGATCGGGTGGCTGTAGCCGAGCGCGAACTCGAGGTTCGAACCCTTGGCCTGCACGCGGTAACCGACACCGCTGATCTCGAGCTTCTTCACGTAACCCTGGGTCACGCCGGTGATCATGTTCGCCACCAGCGTGCGGGACAGGCCGTGCAGGGCCTTGTTCTGACGCTCGTCGTTGGGGCGGGTGACGTTGAGAACGCCGTCCTCACCCTTGGCGATGTCGATCGGCGAAGCGACGGTGTGGGTCAGCGAGCCCTTGGGGCCCTTGACCGAAACCGTACGGCCGTCGATGGTGACGTCCACGCCGGCGGGAACCGTGATGGGGAGCTTGCCAATACGCGACATAGCTGTTTCCTCCGTTCCCTTCCGCTACCAGACGTAGGCGAGAACTTCTCCGCCTACGCCCTTCTTGCCGGCCTGCTGTCCGGTGAGGAGACCGTGCGACGTGGAGATGATCGCCACGCCGAGGCCACCCAGCACCTTGGGCAGGGAGGTGGACTTCGCGTAAACCCGGAGACCGGGCTTGGAGATCCGCTTGATGCCCGCGATGGAGCGCTCACGGTTCGGGCCGAACTTCAGCTCGAGGACGAGGTTCTTGCCGACCTCGGCGTCCTCGACCTTCCAGCCCGTGATGAAGCCCTCCTGCTGGAGGATCTCCGCGATGTGAGACTTGATCTTCGATGCCGGCATCGACACGGAGTCGTGGTATGCCGAGTTCGCGTTCCGCAGACGCGTAAGCATGTCTGCGATCGGATCAGTCATGGTCATGAATTGGCCTTCGGCCTCTCTCGCCGGGGTTTCCTGTATGCGCCATCCCTCTCCCCACTCGGTGGCGGGACGGGTGCGGTGCGGGGACCTACGGCGTAGTAAGTCGTACGGGCTACCGTCAGGCGCCCAACCCTCCAAGCCTAAGCCATGGATGGGTGGGCGCCTGACACGCCCAGTGCTTACCGAGAGCTTCCAGAATCCCTAAAAGAAGGGACTACCAGGAGCTCTTGGTCACGCCCGGCAGCTCGCCACGGTGAGCCATCTCACGAAGGCACACGCGGCACAGGCCGAACTTGCGGTACACGGAGTGGGGACGGCCACAGCGCTGGCAGCGCGTGTAACCACGCACGCCGAACTTGGGCTTGCGAGCAGCCTTCGCGATCAGAGCCTTCTTCGCCATCTCGCTCACGCCTCCTTGAAGGGGAAGCCGAGGTGACGGAGGAGCGCGCGGCCCTCAGCGTCGTTGGTCGCCGTGGTCACCACGGTGATGTCCATACCCCGGGTGCGGTCGATCTTGTCCTGGTCGATCTCGTGGAACATGACCTGCTCGGTGAGACCGAAGGTGTAGTTGCCACGGCCGTCGAACTGCTTGGGGGACAGACCACGGAAGTCGCGGATGCGCGGAAGCGCGAGCGACAGGGTGCGGTCCAGGAACTCCCACATGCGGTCGCCACGGAGTGTGACGTGGGCACCGATCGGCTGGCCCTCACGCAGCTTGAACTGCGCGATGGACTTACGGGCCTTGGTGACGGCCGGCTTCTGACCGGTGATCGTGGTGAGGTCGCGGATGGCGCCCTCGATCAGCTTGGAGTCGCGGGCGGCGTCGCCCACACCCATGTTGACCACGATCTTGACGAGACCGGGGGTCTGCATGACGTTCTCGTAGGAGAACTCTTCCTGCAGCTTGCCCGCGATCTCCTCGCGGTACTTCGTCTTGAGACGCGGAATCGTGGTGGTAGCCATCAGATGTCCTCACCCGTCCGCTTGGCAACGCGAACCTTGTTGCCCTCGTCGTCGAAGCGGTAGCCGACACGCGTGACGACCTTCTTGCCGTCCTTCTCAACGACCAGCTGGACGTTGGAGACGTGGATCGGCGCCTCGACCGTGACGATGCCACCGGCCTGCGAACCCTTGGCGGTCGGGCCGGCCTTGGTGTGCTTCTTGACCCGGTTGACACCCTCGACCAGGACGCGGTCCTCGCGGGGGAAGGCCGTGATGACCTTGCCCTGCTTGCCCTTGTCCTTACCGGTGATGACCTGGACCAGGTCGCCCTTCTTGATCTTCATGCTTACAGCACCTCCGGCGCGAGCGAGATGATCTTCATGAACTTCTTCTCGCGCAGCTCCCGGCCCACCGGGCCGAAGATACGGGTGCCACGAGGGTCGCCGTCGTTCTTGAGAATGACAGCGGCGTTCTCGTCGAAGCGGATGTACGAGCCGTCCGGACGGCGGCGCTCCTTGACGGTGCGAACGATGACCGCCTTGATGACGTCACCCTTCTTCACGTTGCCGCCGGGGATCGCGTCCTTGACGGTGGCGACGATGACGTCACCGATGCCCGCGTAGCGGCGACCGGAGCCACCGAGCACACGGATGCAAAGGATTTCCTTCGCACCAGTGTTGTCGGCGACACGCAGTCGCGACTCCTGCTGGATCACGTCTATCTCCTGTTTGTCTGCCGGTTCCCGGCAGGGGCCTCAGTACGAGGACCCCTGCCGAGCCTGGCGGAACTGACCTGCGGGGTTTGCTCCGCAGGCGTACTTTTTGGAATTCCCTTGCGGGAATTACCTACTTGGCCTTCTCGAGGATCTCGACGACGCGCCAGTGCTTCGTGGCGGACAGCGGCCGGGTCTCCATGAGGAGGACACGGTCGCCGATGCCGGCGGCGTTCTGCTCGTCGTGCGCCTTGAGCTTGCTCGTGCTACGGATGACCTTGCCGTACAGGGCGTGCTTCTTGCGGTCCTCGACGGCGACGACGACGGTCTTGTCCATCTTGTCGCTGACGACGATGCCCTCACGAGTCTTGCGGAAGCCGCGCGCCTCGGTGTTCGTCTCAGTCACGTTGTTCTCGCTCATCAGGCGCTCTCCACCGTTTCGATGCCCAGCTCACGCTCGCGCATCAGGGTGTAGATCCGCGCGATGTCCTTGCGGACCGCCTTCAGACGGCCATGGTTCTCAAGCTGTCCGGTCGCCGCCTGGAAGCGGAGGTTGAACAGCTCTTCCTTGGCTTCGCGAAGCTTCGCCAGAAGCTCCTCGTCACCCAGCTCGCGCAGCTCGGACGCCTTGGTACCGGCCGACATCACGCTTCACCTGCCTCGCGCTTGACGATCCGGCACTTCATCGGCAGCTTGTGGGCTGCGCGAGTCAGGGCCTCACGGGCGATCTTCTCGTTGGGGTAGGACAGCTCGAACATGACCCGGCCCGGGTGCACGTTCGCGATCCACCACTCCGGCGAACCCTTACCGGAACCCATGCGGGTCTCGGCAGGCTTCTTCGTGAGCGGGCGGTCCGGGTAGATGTTGATCCAGACCTTGCCGCCACGCTTGATGTGGCGGGTCATGGCAATACGGGCCGCCTCGATCTGGCGGTTGGTCACGTACGCCGGCGTGAGGGCCTGAATGCCGTACTCGCCGAACGCGACCGTCGTACCACCCTTGGCCTGACCGCGGCGCTTCGGGTGGTGCTGCTTGCGGTGCTTGACCCTACGGGGGATCAGCATGTCCCTCAGGCCTCCGTTCCGGTGCTCTCAGCCGGAGCGGCGGCGGCGGGGGCCTCGGCCTTGGGGGCCTCGGCGCCGGCAGCCTGCTGCGGCTTACGACCGCGACCGCCACGCTCGCCACCACGGCCACCACGGGCCGGGCGGTCGGCGCCGCCGCCACCACGGGCCGGGCGGTTGCCGGCGCGGGCAGCGGCGTTCTCGGCGCGGACCTCGGCGATGTTCTTGACGTCGCCCTTGTAGATCCAGACCTTCACACCGATGCGGCCGAAGGTCGTCTTGGCCTCGAAGAAGCCGTAGTCCACGTTCGCGCGGAGCGTGTGCAGGGGCACACGGCCCTCGCGGTAGAACTCCGAGCGGGACATCTCGGCGCCGCCGAGGCGGCCACCGCACTGGATCTTGATGCCCTTGGCGCCGGCCTTCATCGTGCCCTGCATGCTCTTACGCATGGCGCGACGGAAGGAGACGCGGGAGGAGAGCTGCTCGGCGACGGCCTGGGCCACCAGCTGAGCGTCCGTCTCCGGGTTCTTGACCTCGAGGATGTTGAGCTGGACCTGCTTCTTGGTCAGCTTCTCCAGGTCGCCGCGGATACGGTCGGCCTCGGCGCCACGGCGGCCGATGACGATGCCCGGACGCGCGGTGTGGATGTCGACGCGGACGCGGTCACGGGTGCGCTCGATCTCCACCTTCGAGATACCGGCGCGCTCCATGCCGGACGTCATCATCCGACGGATGGCGACGTCTTCACCGACGTAGTCCTTGTACAGCTTGTCGGCGTACCACCGGGACTTGAAGTCCGTGGTGATGCCGAGCCGGAACCCATGCGGGTTTACCTTCTGGCCCATTACCGGGTTCCTTCCTTGCTGCTGACGACCACGGTGATGTGGCTGGTCCGCTTGCGGATCCGGTAGGCCCGGCCCTGGGCGCGCGGACGGAACCGCTTCAGGGTCGGACCCTCGTCGACGTACGCCTCGCTGATGACCAGCGAAGAGGCGTCCGTGTGGTCGTAGTTGTGCGCGGCGTTGGCGATGGCGCTGTCCAGCACCTTGCCGACCGGCACGCTCGCGGCCTGCGGGGCGAAACGCAGGACCGCCTGAGCCTCCGTGGCATCCATGCCACGGATGAGGTCCACCACACGGCGGGCCTTCATGGGCGTAACGCGGATGTACCGCGCCTGGGCCCTGGCTTCCATGGTTGTCCTTCCAGTGTCTGTCATGGTCATTCCACCCCGCGTTAGCGGCGCTTCGACTTCCGGTCGTCCTTGACGTGACCCCGGAAGGTGCGCGTCGGCGAGAACTCGCCGAGCTTGTGGCCGACCATCGACTCGGTGACGAACACCGGAATGTGGGTCTTGCCGTTGTGCACCGCGATCGTGTGGCCGAGCATGGCCGGGATGATCATCGAGCGACGGGACCAGGTCTTGATGACGTTCTTGGTGCCGGCTTCGTTCTGTACGTCCACCTTCTTGATGAGGTGTCCGTCGACGAAGGGCCCCTTCTTGAGACTGCGCGGCATCTAAACCCGCTCCTAGCGCTTCTTGTTCGTCTTGCGGCGGCGGACGATGTACTTGCTCGAAGCCTTCTTCGGCGAGCGAGTACGACCCTCCTTCTGACCCCAGGGGCTGACCGGGTGGCGACCACCGGAGGTCTTGCCCTCACCACCACCGTGGGGGTGGTCAACCGGGTTCATCGCCACACCGCGGACGGTCGGGCGGACGCCCAGCCAGCGCTTGCGGCCGGCCTTGCCCCAGTTGATGTTGCTCTGCTCGGCGTTGCCGACCTCGCCGACGGTGGCGCGGCAGCGCGCGTCGACCAGGCGGATCTCACCGGACGGCATGCGGAGGTGGGCCATCGAGCCCTCCTTCGCGAGCAGCTGCACGGAGGTACCGGCGGAGCGGGCGAACTTGGCACCGCCACCGGGACGGAGCTCGATCGCGTGGATCGTGGTACCGACCGGGATGTTGCGGAGGGCCAGGTTGTTGCCCGGCTTGATGTCGGCCCCGGGACCGTTCTCCACGCGGTCGCCCTGCTGCAGGTTGCGCGGGGCGAGGATGTAGCGCTTCTCGCCGTCGGCGTAGTGCAGCAGCGCGATGCGCGCGGTGCGGTTGGGGTCGTACTCGATGTGCGCGACCTTCGCCGGCACGCCGTCCTTGTCGTGACGACGGAAGTCGATCACTCGGTAGGCGCGCTTGTGTCCGCCACCCTGGTGGCGAACGGTCACACGACCGGCGTTGTTACGGCCGCCCTTGCTGTGCAGCGGGCGGACCAGCGACTTCTCCGGCGTGGACCGCGTGATCTCGACGAAGTCGGCGACGCTGGAGCCACGACGGCCCGGCGTAGTCGGCTTGTACTTGCGGATTCCCATTTCTCAGTCCTCGTCCGATATCGGACGATCCGACCCGCTTACGCGGTCGGACCGCCGAAGATGTCGATACGGTCGCCCTCGGCAAGGGTCACGATGGCGCGCTTGGAGCCGGCACGCTGACCGAAACCGGTCTTGGTGCGCTTGCGCTTGCCGATGCGGTTGATCGTGTTGACCCCGGTGACCTTGACCGAGAAGACCGCCTGGACGGCCTGCTTGATCTGGGTCTTGTTGGCGCCCGGCGCGACGATGAAGGTGTACTTGCCCTCGTCGAGCAGCGCGTAGCTCTTCTCCGACACGACCGGCTTCAGCAGGACGTCACGGTGGTCCGTGAACGCCTTGCTGGGCGCGGTGACGACGGTGTTCTTGCCCTCGGTCGCGTGGCGCTTCGCCTTGGCGACGCGCGCGGCCTTGGCGGCCTTCGCAGCCTTGGAGGCAATGCTCGGGTGACGCGTAGCCATCAGGCCTCGCTCCCTTCGGTGTCGTTGGCCGTGTTCGGGCCGGACACGAAGGACTCAAGGGCGGCCTGAGTGAAGACCACATCGTCCGAGACGATCACGTCGTACGTGTTCAGCTGGCCCGGCTCCAGGATGTGCACCTGGGGCAGGTTGCGGGCGGAGAGCCACGCGGCCTCGTCGGCGCGCTCGACGACCAGGAGCAGGTTCTTGCGCTCCGAGATCTTGCCGAACAGCGTCCGGGCGGCCTTGGTGGAGGGGTTCTCGCCCTCGATCACGCCGGAAACGACGTGGATGCGGTTGTGGCGGGCCCGGTCGGTGAGGGCGTGGCGCAGGGCCGCGGCCTTCATCTTCTTCGGGGTCCGCTGCGAGTAGTCACGCGGCTGCGGGCCGTGGACGACGCCACCACCGGCGAACTGCGGCGCACGGGTCGAGCCCTGACGGGCGCGGCCGGTGCCCTTCTGGCGGTACGGCTTCCTGCCGCCACCACGGACTTCACCGCGACGCTTGGTCTTGTGCGTGCCCTGACGGGCAGCCGCGTTCTGCGCGACGACGACCTGGTGGATCAGCGGGATGCTGATCTTCTCCACGCCGAAGATCTCCGCGGGGAGCTCGACGCTTCCGGTCTTCTCGCCTGCAGGCGAAAGGATGTCAACAGTGCTCATCGGTACCTCAGGCCCCCTTGGCCGCGGTGCGGACCAGGACGAGGCCGCCGTTCGGACCGGGGACAGCGCCCTTGATGAGCAGCAGACCCTTCTCCGCGTCAACGGCGTGGACGGTCAGGTTCTGGGTGGTGACCCGCTCGTTGCCCATGCGGCCCGCCATGCGGAGGCCCTTGAACACGCGGCCCGGGGTGGCGCAGCCACCGATGGAACCGGGAGAGCGGTGCTTGCGCTGGGTGCCGTGACCGGCGCCGAGGCCCTTGAAGTTGTGACGCTTCATGACACCGGCGAAGCCCTTGCCCTTGCTCTTGCCGGTCACGTCCACCTTGACGCCGGCCTCGAAGACCTCGGCGGAGATCTCCTGGCCCAGCGTGTACTCGGAGGCGTCCGCGGTGCGGATCTCGACGAGGTGGCGGCGGGGGGTGACGTCGGCCTTGGCGAAGTGACCCTTGAGGGGCTTGTTCACCTTGCGAGGGTCGATCTCGCCGAAGGCGATCTGGACCGCTTCGTAGCCGTCGGCGTCGTTCGTACGGACCTGGGTCACGACGTTGGGGCTGGCCTTGACGACGGTGACCGGAACAACACGGTTGTTCTCGTCCCACACCTGCGTCATGCCGAGCTTCTCGCCCAGGATGCCCTTGATCTGCTTAGCCATTCTCAGACCACCGGCCTTCAGAGCTTGATCTCGATGTCGACACCGGCCGGGAGGTCGAGTCGCATCAGAGAGTCAACGGTCTTGGGGGTGGGGTCGAGGATGTCGATCAGGCGCTTGTGCGTGCGCATCTCGAAGTGCTCGCGCGAGTCCTTGTACTTGTGCGGCGACTTGATGACGCAGTACACGTTCTTCTCAGTGGGCAGCGGCACCGGGCCCGCGACCGACGCACCAGTGCGGGTCACCGTCTCGACGATCTTCTTCGCCGAGGAATCGATGACCTCGTGGTCGTAGGCCTTGAGCCGGATGCGGATCTTCTGTCCCGCCATGGCTACTCAGTAGTCCTTTGTCTGGTTTAACGCTCTGGAACCCGGTGTTCCTTGACCCGCTTCTCCGACCCACGCGGTCGGGTGTGTCGCGCTTCCACTCACACAGATGCCCCTTGTTCGAGCATCCCCTGTCCGGGAAACACGGCCCTTCCGGAACCGCAGGCCGGGAGCAGAAGCCCACCGGGTGCCTGGCCGGCGCCGCACTGACACTTCCCGAAAGATTCCCGTACGTCCGTCCCAGCGCTGCCATCAGGCAGTTGGGACGACGAGTACTGTGGGACTCGCTTCCGGTCCTCCCGGCGGGAGGCGCGCAGCATCAACACTCGACCGAGCAACCCCGCTAGTCTGCCATACAGCCCAGCACCTCCGCCAATCGAGCCGGAGAGATTACCCCGAGAGTGACGCAGGTCAAACCCGGGAGCCGCTGCCGCCGTTCGGGGCGTCGACCCGGACGTCGTCCGATGTGTCGTGCGGGGTGTCGTGCGGGGCATCGCTCGCGTTGTCGTGCGGGGCGTCGCCGGCGCTGTCGTCCGGGGAGTCACCCGATGTGTCGGGAAACACGTAGCGGACCCCGAGCATGATCGCGCCGAAGGCCGCCAGCGCCAGCACGGTGCGCAACCATCTCATCCCCCCGGTCCAGTCCTGGGGTACACCGAGGGCGCACCAGAAATCAACGGCTATTCCGGCGAGAATGAGGGCCGCACCGACGAGGCGGCTCGCTATGAGAGTCATGCGGCCATGATCCCCAGCGGCTTCGTGGGGGCGTCTCGATTCAGCCGGGCTCCGACGCGCGCTGTCGCGGCGTCGCCCAGTAGACCGCGCCCAGGACCAGGACCAGCGCGGCGGGCAGCAGCAGGACCACCGCCGGATGCACCTCCTCGTGCAGGAGCCAGGCGCCCAGCAGGCCGCCGGTGAACATCGCGCCGACCGAGGCGAGGCGGCGCCCCTCGTCCCCGGAGTGCGCCCCGATGCGGGTGTCGGGGATCGGGGGCAGGCCGCTGAGGAGCGCGGTCAGGGCGCGGGTGGACACCGTGGTGGGCACGTCCGCGACCCGTGCCCGCAGGGTGGTGACGTTGCGTACGCCCATGGCCGCTGCGACCAGGGCGACCACCGCGAAGTGCGGGCCGTCCGCCGGGGCGCCCGGTGCGTCGACACCGGTGCGCCAGGCGACCAGTCCGCCGAGCCCCAGCAGCAGGGCCTCGCCGATCAGCGCGGGCACGAACCAGCGGCGGCCGTGGGCGTCCACGCTCGACTCGAACCGGGAACCGAGCACCGCGCCGACCGCGAACCCGGCGAACGAGACGCCCGCCGCGGCCGGGGACAGACCGGCGGCGCCGGTGAGCGCGAAGGAGAGGAAGAGGAGGTTCCCGGTCTGCACGGCGGTGAACACCGGGCCGAGCACGAGGAAGCTGACGGCCTCGATCATGCCGGTCGTCAACGTGAGCGCCACCATGATCGAGGTGAGCCCGACGCCCGCTCGGTGCTTCATACAGGGACCTGCTTCACAACGAGGCCTGCTTCACAACGGGGCCTGTTTCATGCCCGGGCCTGGTTCATAACGGGACCCTAAGCCGCCCGTAATCCGCTCGCCCGTCCCCGCCCCGCGCTCCTACGCTGATCAGGTACGTCGGCTGTCACGGGGGAACGTTCACCATGCGCACGCACTATCCGCGGACCAGGCATCTGCCCTGGTCCCCCGGCGCCACCGCCGACGATCTCCGGGTCACCGGCCTGTCCGGCCTGCGCGGTCGCGAGGTCGTCGTGACCGAGAAGCTCGACGGCGAGAACACCACGCTGTACGCCGACGGCCTGCACGCCCGCTCGCTCGACTCCGCCCACCACCCCTCCCGCACCTGGGTCAAGGCGCTCCAGGCCCGCATCGGCCACGCCATACCCGAGGGCTGGCGGGTGTGCGGGGAGAACATGTTCGCCCGCCACTCCCTCCCGTACGACAACCTGGACAGCTGGTTCTACGGCTTCTCGGTGTGGGACAGGGACGGGCGCTGCCTGGGCTGGGACCGGACGGTGGCCTTTCTGCGCGGACTCGGGGTTCCCGTGCCGCGTGTGCTGTGGCGGGGCCTGTTCGACGAGCGGGCGTTGCGCGGCCTGCGGCTGGACCTCGGACGGCAGGAGGGATACGTCGTTCGGGTCGTGGACGGCTTCGGCGCGGAGGACTTCGGCACGTGCGTCGCGAAATGGGTGCGGGCCGGGCACGTACGGACGGACACGCACTGGATGCACGCGGCCGTCGTCGAGAACGGGCTGGGCGCCCAGGCCCCGCTGTGGGCGGTGCGTTCCGGCGCGCCCGCCGACGCCGACGCGCTGGCGGAGGCCGTCGGGCTGCCCGGCGAAGGGGACCGGAAGGCCGTCGCCCGCTTCGACCCGGCGGGGCGGACCGGGGACGACCGGCTCGTCGGCGTGCTGGCCGCACTGCTGCACGACCACGACCAAGGCGGCCGGCGGGCACGGCTCGCGGCGCGGCTGGCCGGGGGCGTGGGCATGCCGCTCGCGCGCCGGGTCGCCGACCTCGTGGGGCTGCACCCCGCACTGCACCGGCCGTATCCGGACCAGGACCGCGGGACCGGCCTGGCCCGGCTGTCCCTCACCGCCGATCTCGGTCTGCTGCACGCGGTCGCCCGCGCCACGGCGGCGACGGACGAGGCGCGCGAGCAGGTGGAGTGGTCGGCGCTGCACGCCGAGGAGGTCCGGGCCCTGGACGAGGCAGCCCTGCGGGAGGCCTTCGCCGGGCTGTCGCCCGACGCGGCCGTCCGCTGCCGGGCCGAGGCGCGGGAGGCGTACGCGCGGGGGCGCGTCGTGAGTGTCGAGGAGGCCGTGGCCGCGACGTGGCGGTGGCGGTCGGGGGCCTTCCCGAGGCTGATCCAGCTGGTCGGGCCCGCGGGCAGCGGGAAGAGCACGTTCGCGCGGGGGCTCGGGGGCGTGGACGCGTACGTATCGCTGGACGATCTGCGCGAGGCGCGCGGCGCACGCGCCGACCAGCGGGCCAACCCGGACGTACTGCGCGCCGGGCTCGACCGGCTGGACGGCGCGCTGGCCGCAGGCGGGACGACGGTGTGGGACGCCACCTCGCTCACCCATCAGCAGCGCTCGCTCGTGCACACGGTCGCTCACCGCCGCAACGCCCTGATCACCCACGCCGTGGTCCTCATCGACGAGGACGAGCTGACAGGACGCAACACCCGCCGCGAGCACCCGGTACCGCCCGAGGTGCTCGCCGCCCAGCTGCGCCGCTTCGCCCCGCCGTATCCGGGCGACGCGCACCGCACCTGGTACATCGGGGCGAGCGGGACCATAGAGGAAGAGGTCTGAGGAACCGTGCGTACGAGCGAGGAGATCTATCACCGGGTGCGCTGGGACGCGCGCTTCGACCCGGCCCGCTTCGTGCTCGGCATCCTTCAGCGGGGCGCCGCGCCCAAGCGGGTCCCGCTGCCCGCGTTCGTGCCCGGCGGCGAGATCCCGTGGCACCGGGTGCTGTTCTTCGAGGCGGACGGCGAGGTGGTCTGGGACCGGGGCACGGGGGTGGACCGGATCGACGCGACGAAGGCGGGGCGCGTACGGGAGGCCCGTCTGCTCCGAGCGCCGTTCTTCACGGCGCGCACGCCGTATGCGTGGGACGGGGAGGGGTGGGCCCCCGTGACTCGTTCACCGCGCGGGGCCGCGTCCGTCTCCGTGTCCGGCTCCGCAGGCGTACGGGTGCTGACCTGGAACACCCTCTGGGACCGGTACGACGCCGACCTCATCGACAGCGCCGGGCGCAGGCCGTTGCTGCTGCGGGCGCTGCGCGACGCCGATGCGGACGTGATCGCGTTGCAGGAGGTCGAGGCGGAGCTGCTGGCCATGCTGCTGCGCGAACCCTGGGTACGGGCGGACTGGACGCTGGGGACGGACCCGCGCGGGCGGGACGTGGACGAGTGCGGTCTGCTCATCCTGAGCCGGTTGCCGGTCCGCGAGGCCGCGTTCCACGCGCTGGGCCCGCACAAGGCGGTGACCTCCGTCGTGGTGGAGACGGCCACGCGGCCCCTCGTCATCGCGGCCACCCATCTGAGCAGCGACCATTCCGAGAACGGTGCCGGTCGCCGCGCCTCCGAACTGGCCCGGATCGCCGAGGGCCTGGCGGCCCTGGACGCCGATCTCGTCCTGTTGGGCGACTTCAACGACGGCGGCGACACACCCCAGGTGACGCTCGGCATGCGGGACGCGTGGAGCGAGACGCACGGCCCGGACGACAGGACGCCGACCTTCGACCCCGGCATCAACCCGCTGGCGGCGGTGTCGTCCCTGACGGGGCGGGTGTCACGGCTGGACCGGGTGCTGGTGCGCGGGCGGGGTCTGGGGGTGCGGTCGGCCGAGCTGTACGGGGACGCGCCCTCGCCGGACGGGCTGTACATCTCGGACCACTACGGCGTACGGGCGGAGGTGGGACCTGACGCCCCGGGCACCGCCTTCGCGTGCCTCGACGTCCGGCCGACCGCCCGTACGGCACTGGCGTGGCTCCCTCCCGAGGAGCTGTGGCCGCCGCTGCAGGACATCCGCCGGGAGCACGACCCGCAGATCCACCGCTGGCCCCCGCATGTGAACCTGCTCTTCGGCTTCGCACCGGAACACGCGTTCGAGCAGGCGGCCTCGGTGCTCGCGACGGCCACGACGGCTCCGTTCGAGGCCCGGCTGGAGGGCGTGCACTGGTTCGGCCACCGGGACGACGCGACCGTGTGGCTGGACCCGGCGGCGGACGGCGAGGAGCACTGGGCCGAGCTGCACAGCACCCTCGTACGCCACTTCCCGCACTGCCGCGGCCGGCACTCCGGCTTCACCCCGCACCTGAGCCTGGGCCGCACCACCGACCCGAACACCCTGGCCGCCGCCTGCGCGGCCCGGCTCGCCCCCATGCCGGCCAGGGTCGGCGAGCTGGCGCTGCTGTCGCGACGCGGGGACGAGCCGATGCGCGTACGAGGGACGGTGAGCCTGGGGACGGGAGAGGTGCGCTGGCACGACGAGCCGGCGCCGGCCGAGATCGGCGGAACCGCCGACGCCGCCGTGGCCGACCGGGTCACCCGCCTCCTCACGGACACGTTCCCCGCCGGCGTCGTAACCGTGGTCGGCTCCCGGCGCATGGGCTGCGCGCTGCCCGGCGCGGATCTGGACCTGGTGGCGGCGCTGCCCGGAACGGTCGAACTGGCCACCGTACAGGCGAAGTTGAGTGAAGCGACGCGTGAGGCCGCGGAGGTGCGCGAGGTGGTCGGCGCACGCGTACCCGGTCTGCGGCTGCGGCTCGACGGGCTGGCCGTGGACCTGGCCGTCGTGGCCACCGGGTCGATGGACCCGGCGCAGGCGGTGGACCGCCGGGCGGAACTGGGCGAGGCGGCGGCGATCGCGCTCAGCGCGGTGAGCGACGCGGATGCGGTGGTGGACTCGGCGGGCTCCCACGGGCCGGCCTTCGCCCGGTTGGCCAGGCAGGTCAAGGCATGGGCGAAGGCCCGGGGCCTGGACTCGGCACCGTTCGGCGGCCTGCCGGGCCTGGCCTGGTCCGTCCTGGCGGCCCACACCGCGAGCGAGGCGGGCGGCCTGCCGCAGGCCGATCTCCTACGGCACTTCTTCGCGACGTGGGCGGCATGGGACTGGCGCGAGCCGGTGGGAGTCCCCGTAGGCACCTCCGGCCGCTTCCCCCTCCCCTTCCCTCTCCCCCTCACCATCACGACGCCCTCGGCCCCGGTCCGCCCCTGCACGGACCAGGTCACCGAGGGCATGCGCGACCTGATCACCCAAGAGCTGTTCCGCGCCTGGGAGTTGCTGGAAGCGGGAAGTCCGTGGGCCGAACTCCTCACCCCTCCCCCACTCCACCGCCGCCACGCCGCCTGGGCGATCGTGACGGTGGACGGGGGTGGAGGAGACGGCACGGACGGGGCCGCGGACGAGGGCCGGGTACGGGGCAGGATGCGGGCCCTGATCACGGACCTCGCCGAGGCGGCCCCCGAGTGCCACGCCTGGCCCCGGCCCTTCACCACGAACCCCGCCCGCTACGCCATCGGCCTGGGCCCGACCCCACCGACCACAGCCGACCTGACCGCCGTGGCGGAACGCAGGCTGCGGGGTCTGGCGGGGGTCACGCTCACGAGGGCCGAGGGCGGCGAGGTACCGACGCTCCGCTGAACGCGGAGGTCAGCGCACGTCGACGTAGTCCGCCGCGCTGGTGGCGACGCCGGTCGTCGAGTTGCCGTAGTACACCCAGCGGTAGGAACCGTCGGTGGAGGCGGTGACCGTCGTCCTGAGTGCACCCGTGCTGCTGGTGGTGGCTTTCTTGACCGTCTTGAAGGTGTCGGTGCCCTTGGCGCGGAACTGGAGGCTGGCGGTGCGCCCGCTGTAGGCGCCGAACTTCTTCGTGCTCCAGTTCGCCCGGGTCAGCTTGCCCGTGACGGTGATCTTCTTGCCCTTGGCGACCGGCTCGGGCGTGGCGTTGACGGTGGCCTTGGCCGCGCGCTTGAGCTGGACGGTATTGGACCGCTTCTCGGTCTCCCCGGCCTTGAGGCCCCCGCTGGCCTTGAACAGACGGAGCGACACGGCGACCTTCCACGTAGTGGCGTCGTTGTTGGAGTCGACGTGCTCCTGGCTCGGGTGCGGGTCGATGTAGAGGTTGCCCTCGCAGCGAGCGTGCCTGGAGTCGATTTCGTAGCAGGTGTAGCTGCCCGGTCCGATGAAGTTCTCTCCGGTGTCGGCGGCCTTCTTCAGGTCGCCCCGGTAGAGGAACGGGTACGCGCTCCAGCTGCCCGCCGTTCCCTCGACGCTGTACCCGGCCGGCAGCGCCAGGTTGAACGTCATGGGCGGCTCCACCTCCTTCGTCGTGCCCACCACGATCGGCTTGCCGTTGTTGATGACGATGTCCGACACGGTGATACCGGTGTCCGCCGCGTGGGCCGCCGGCGCGTTCAGCACCGAGAGACCCAGCGCCCCCACGAGCGTGGCCACCGCGACGGTCCGTCTGCCTGACTTCATTCACACCTCTTTCAAAAGGGCGCGGATATGGAAGGCGGCAGATTACCAATGACGTGATCACGCCCTCCCGGCCGCCCAGCGGTGTAGGCCCAGGGCGCGGAGAATCGGGCACCCCCGGGTGCCGTCACGACCATGGCAGTCTGTGAGCCCTGTGCGGAGCCAGGTCCTGGTGTGGGCCCGGGACATCGAGATCGCCCGCCGTCCACGCCTGTCCGCCCGCCACACTCACGCGAAGAGCAACCTGGAACACGAGGATCCGGGAAGCCCTGCGGGAGCTGAGCGCGCCGTCCTGGACGAGGCGATGAAAGCCTTCCGCGAGTGAGCTGGAAGTGGGAGTACGCCTTCGGCGCGGAGGAAGCCGCCGCCCCGGCTTCTGAAAGCCATCACCAGCGCCCCGCCGCCAGCCCCTCCCGCAACGCCCCGTACGCCGCCTTCCGCCCGTACTCCTCGTCCATCGGCGTCGCCGCCCCCTGCCCGCCGAACACCCCCGGCACCCACGAGTACTTGTCCGTGTAGCCCCAGACCGTGAACGACGTGCAGCTCCGCGCCCCCAGGCAGGCATCCAGAAGCCGCCGGTAATAGCTCGCCTGGGCCGCGAGCTTCGCCTCGTCCACCGGCAGGATCATCCGCACGTCCACCTCCGTGAACGCCGTCCGCATCCCCAGCGCCTCGAAGCGGGCGAGGTTCTCGGCGACCTGCCCCGGGAAGCCGTACTGGATGGCGAGATGCCCCTGAGCACCGAAGCCCTGCACCGGCACGCCCTCCGAACGCAACCGCTTCGCCAGTTCGTAGTACGCCGTGGACTTCGCGTTGACGCCCTCCACGTTGTAGTCGTTGAGGAAGAGCTTGGCCCTGGGGTCGGCCGCGTGGGCCCAGCGGAAGGCGTCGGCGATATAGGAGGGGCCCAGCTGCTGCAACCAGATCGAGTTCCGCGGCGAGCCGTCCTCCTCGAAGATCTCGTTCACCACGTCCCACTGCTGGATCCGGCCCTTGTACCGCTTCACCTCCGTGGTGATGTGGGCACGGAGGATCCCGCGCAGCTCCGCCGAGTCGATCGAGCCGTCCGCCACCCCGCTCGTCAGCCAGCCCGGCAGCTGGCTGTGCCAGACCAGGGTGTGGCCGCGGACGACCTGCCCGTGAGCGCGGGCGTAGCGGACGAGGTCGTCGGCCGGCTTCCAGTCGTAGACGCCCCGCCGCGGCTCCACCGACTCCCACTTCATGACGTTCTCGGCGGTGACGGAGTCGAATTCGCGAGCCGTCGTTCTGCGGTACGTGCGGTCCTCGGCCAGCGCGGTCATGTCCACGGCCGTACCGATGCGTACGCCGGCCCGGTCGGCGAGCTTCCTCAAGGACGGGCCGTGCGCCGAGGCCGGCTGCACGGCCACCGTCGTGGACAACAGCGCCCCGGCGACCAGCGCGAGCACGGGCATGCGGAAGCGGTTCGTATGTCTCATCCGTGGTCCTCTCTCAGATCCGGTGGCTCTCCAGCGGCCCCAGATACGTCGGCGTCAGCCCACCCGTGTCGATCACCAAGCGCTGCAACACCACCGTCGGGTCGACCATCCAGAACTTCAGCCGGTGCACCCCGGGCCCGGCGATCGCGTGTCTGGTAGCCGTCACGTTCACGTTGTCCGACGTGTTGCGCGCCCACTGCCTGTTCATCACCCCGTCGTCGGCCCCCGTCACGGCGTTGATGTCGACGACCCGCGGAGCCCCGGAGTCGAAGGACACGGCGTACCGCAGCCCGCCCGTGGCCAGCGCGGGGTTCCGAGGTGAGACGTACGCCCAGACCGTCACCTCATCCACGGCCGACAGCACGCTGACCTCGTACTCCAGGCGCGGCCCGCTACCCCCCGGCGTCTGCCGAGCAGCCGTCACCGGCCACGGGGTCACCCCCGCCCCCGTACGCCCGATCCGCTCGATCCGGCGCCAGCGCACCCGCCCGTCGGACGACCCCACGGCCCGCGCGTAGTGCTCCGCGTCGATCGCCACATACCCGCCCGCCTCGACGAACCCCCGCAGCCCCCGTGCCTCCCGCGCCGACGGCTTCTCCGCGACGGCCTTCACCGTCACCGCCGCCCCAGCCCCGGACACCGTCAAGGCGGCTTCCGCACCCCCCGTCGGCACCCGCCCCCAGTCCACCCGCACCCCCACCCGCACCTGTTCCTCGACCCGCCCCCGAGACCGCTCCACCACCAACCACGGCACCGACGACTCGATCCGGTACGAGAAGGGCGTACGCCCCCGGTTGAAGATCTCCACATACTGCTGGGGCCGCGTCTGGTACGGGCTGAACACCGGCAGCACCGCTTCCTTCGAGGAGCCGGGCCACCACTCCCCCGAGTCGTCCGCCCCGTCGACCGCGACCCCCAACTCCGCCGCCTCCGGCACCTCGATCCGCCGCACCTTGGGGAAGATCTCGTCCGGCAGCGCCACGTTGTCCTTCTCCGGCTGCTGCCACCCGGCGTTCGGGCCGTACCGCTCCACATCCCCGTACCCGATGTGCGGCTGCGTCTGGAAGCCCCGCCACTTCCCGCCCGCCACCTCGGAGTTGAAGCGATCGGCCAACGCGAAGTCGCGTGCCAGGCCGGCCTCGGCGGCCTCCGCGCGGCCGTTGGTGGCCGCCCGCCCCTGGCCCGCGTACAGCAGGTTCTCGAACTCGGCCTCCCGCAACCCGTACAGGTTCGCCGTCGCCAGCACCGCGTACCCGACCAGCTCGAACCACGCGTCCCGCACGCCCTCCGGAAGCCCCCGCGCCACCCGCTCGGCCCGTTTCGCCAGCGCCCGCCACTCCTCCGTGACCCGCTCCAGCTCACGATGGCCGAAGTAGAAGGGCGTCTCCTGGTCGTCGTGGACGATCGCCCGCTCGTCCTTGGTGGGGTCCTTCGTCCCGTCGAGGGTGATCCGGCGGTTCAACAGCTCCGGCTTACGACGGGCCTGGAGCTGCCCGTACGCACCCTGCACCTCGGCGATCTCCGCCGCCGCCTCCGCCCCGAAGCTCTGCCGCGCGAACCCCCGCTCCCACTCCCCCAGGTTCTCCAGCCCCCAACGCCCCGGATTCCAGGCGTAGTCGAGGAAGAACTCGGTCGGCAGCTCGTTCCCCTTCAGGTCGCCGACGTTCACCACCCACAGCCCACGGTTTCCAAAGGAACTCGCCTGGTGCAGCTGCTCCCACAGGTTCGCGAGGTTCGCCGTGTCGACCCACTTGTAGTTGCGCCCGACCCCGACGTAGTCGAAGTGGTAGTACAGCCCGTAACCCCCGGGTCGTACGGGCTCCCCCGGGTCCGGATGCTTACGGATGTTCCCCCAGTTGTCGTCCGTGAGGACGACGGTCACGTCGTCCGGCGCCCGCAGCCCCCGGTCCCAGTACCGCTGGACCTCCTTGTAGAGGGTCCACACCTGCGGAGTCTCCTCCACCGGCCGGCCGGTCACCTCGGCGATGATTCCCCGCTGGGTCTCGATGATCTCCCGCATCAGCTCGATGCCGTCACCGTCCGGCAGACTGGTGTCGCCGTTGCCGCGCATCCCCAGAGTGACGACGCCCTCGAAGTCCTCATCGACCATGCGCCGGATGCCGTCCCGCCAGTACGCCCTGATGGCCTCGGCGTTCCGGCGGTACGACCACTCCCCGGTGCCCCCGTAGGGGTCCCGCCCGGGGGTCACCACATTGCCCGCGCTGTCCCTCACCGCCGGCACCGCATGCCGGTTCCACTCCTCGATCCCCCGCATCATGGGCGCCTCATGGGACGTGCCCATGACAATTCCATAGTGTTTCGCCCGCGCGTGGTTCTCCGGATCGTCCTCGGCGAAGGCCCGCCCCCACACCGCCGGCCAGACGTAGTTCCCCTTCAGCCTCAACAACACCTCGAAGACCTTCGCCCAGAAGTCCGCGTTGAAGCCCCCGGGATGCCCCGGCGCCTTCCCGGGCCCGAAGTACGCCGGCGCCCACGTCCCGAGCGCCGGGTTCTCGTCATTGATGAAGACGCCCCGGTATTTCACGGCCGGCGTCCCCTGGCTGAAGCGCCCCGGCCGCACGTACACCGCCTCACGCCGGACCGGCGGCACATCGTCCCACCAGTACCAGGGCGAGACACCGAGGCCGTACGAGACGTCGTACGCCCCGAAGATCGTGCCGCGCGGGTCGCTGCCCGCCACGACGAAGGCCCGCTTCACCCCGGGCATCGGCCGCTCGACGACCGTCTGCAACGAGGTCTCCCACTTACCCCGCACCCCGCCGACGTCCAGCTTCCCGGCGGCGATCAACCCGTCGATCAGCGGGCTGCGGCCGATGGTGCCCACCAGCACGACCTCGGGGCCGATCGTGCCCCCCGGCCGCACCCCCGTCACCCGCTCGATGTCGTCCCGCAGATCCCCCGCGACCCTCACCACTCCGGGGTGATCCTCGGGGCTGACCACCACCGGGACACCGACCAGCGGAAACCCACCCGGTACGGGCGAGAAGGAGAGGTACGCCCCGGGGTCCGTCGCCCGCGGAGCCCCACCCCCGGCAACCGCCCCGGCCACCCGACCGTCCGCCCACGCACCCCCGGCCTGCGCCGACAGCACCGGCACCGCGGCGATCCCGGCCCCGAGAACACCCCTGCGGCTGACGTACCCAGACATGCCACACTCCTCCACCCGGTATTTGGTCAGCGGCATGACAAATAGTGAAGGGAGTGACCGGCGGGGGGAATGGGTCGTAACCGTCGAATAGTTTCGAAGCGCTCCCCTACGGGGGCACAGCGAAGAGGCCCGTACGACCGAAGTCGTACGGGCCTCTCCAGAGACCTACCGGATCAGTTCAAGATCACTTCGTGATCTTGATGACCTGGCCGGCGCCCACGGTCCGGCCACCCTCACGGATGGCGAACTTCAGGCCCTCTTCCATGGCGATGGGCTGGATGAGCTCCACCTTCATCTCGGTGTTGTCACCCGGCATCACCATCTCGGTGCCCTCGGGGAGGGTCACAACGCCCGTCACGTCCGTCGTACGGAAGTAGAACTGCGGACGGTAGTTGTTGAAGAACGGCGTGTGGCGGCCACCCTCGTCCTTGGACAGGATGTAGGCCTGGGCCTCGAACTCGGTGTGCGGCGTGACCGAACCGGGCTTGATGATGACCTGGCCGCGCTCGACGTCCTCGCGCTTGATGCCACGGAGGAGCAGACCGACGTTCTCACCGGCCTGGCCCTCGTCGAGCAGCTTGCGGAACATCTCGATGCCGGTGACCGTGGTGGTGGTCTTGTCCTGCTTGATGCCCACGATGTCGACGGTCTCGTTGACCTTGAGGATGCCACGCTCGATACGACCGGTGACGACGGTGCCACGACCGGTGATCGTGAAGACGTCCTCGATCGGCATCAGGAACGGCTTGTCGACGTCACGCTCGGGCTGCGGGATGTTCTCGTCGACGGCCTTCATCAGGTCGAGGACGGACTGGCCCCACTCCTTGTCGCCCTCAAGGGCCTTGAGCGCCGAGACCTTGACGACCGGCAGGTCGTCGCCCGGGAACTCGTACTCGGAGAGCAGCTCACGGACCTCGAGCTCGACGAGCTCCAGGATCTCCTCGTCGTCCACCATGTCGGCCTTGTTCAGGGCGACGACGATGTACGGAACGCCGACCTGGCGGGCCAGGAGCACGTGCTCCTTGGTCTGCGGCATCGGGCCGTCGGTGGCGGCGACAACGAGGATGGCGCCGTCCATCTGCGCCGCACCCGTGATCATGTTCTTGATGTAGTCCGCGTGACCGGGGCAGTCGACGTGGGCGTAGTGACGGGTCTCCGTCTGGTACTCGACGTGCGCGATCGAGATCGTGATACCGCGCTGGCGCTCCTCGGGAGCCTTGTCGATCTGGTCGAACGCCGAGGCCTCGTTCAGGTCCGGGAACGCGTCGTGCAGCACCTTGGTAATGGCGGCCGTGAGGGTCGTCTTACCGTGGTCGATGTGACCGATGGTGCCGATGTTGACGTGCGGCTTAGTCCGCTCGAACTTCGCCTTCGCCACTGGGGTCCTCCTGGGAGTGGTTCTGGTACGCCTTACTGCGTCGGCGCCAGGTGATCTTTGCTGGAAAGTCCGGGTCCTTGGGCAAACACCCGTGTTTGCGGGTGTTTGCCCCCTGAGGCTCCGGAGTCAAGCCTAAAGCGTGTGGACGCGGTGCGTTGAACGCGGTGCGTTACTCGCCCTTGGCCTTCGCGATGATCTCCTCGGCGACGTTCCGCGGAACCTCGGCGTAGGAGTCGAACTGCATCGAGTAGCTTGCGCGACCCGAGGTCTTGCTGCGGAGGTCTCCGACGTAGCCGAACATCTCCGAGAGGGGCACGAGGCCCTTCACGACGCGGGCACCGGCCCGCTCCTCCATGGCCTGGATCTGACCACGGCGGGAGTTGATGTCGCCGATGACCTCACCCATGTAGTCCTCGGGCGTGGTGACCTCGACGGCCATCATCGGCTCAAGGAGCACGGGGGACGCCTTGCGCGCGGCCTCCTTGAAGGCCTGCGAACCGGCGATCTTGAAGGCGAGCTCGGAGGAGTCGACCTCGTGGTAGCCACCGTCGAGAAGCGTGACGCGGACGCCCGTCATCTCGTAGCCCGCGAGGATGCCGAACTGCATGGCCTCCTGCGCGCCGGCGTCCACCGAAGGGATGTACTCCTTCGGGATACGGCCACCGGTGACCTTGTTCACGAACTCGTACGAGGCGTCGCCGCCCTCGATCGGCTCGATCGCGATCTGCACCTTGGCGAACTGGCCGGTACCACCAGTCTGCTTCTTGTGCGTGTAGTCGACGCGCTCGACGGCCTTGCGGATCGTCTCGCGGTAGGCCACCTGCGGCTTGCCGACGTTGGCCTCGACCTTGAACTCACGGCGCATACGGTCGACCAGCACCTCGAGGTGCAGCTCGCCCATACCACCGATGATGGTCTGGCCCGTCTCCTCGTCCGAGTGAACCTGGAAGGAGGGGTCCTCCTCCGCGAGACGCTGGATGGCGACACCCAGCTTCTCCTGGTCACCCTTGGACTTGGGCTCGATGGCGACCTGGATGACCGGCGCCGGGAAGTCCATGGACTCCAGGATCACCGGCTGCTTGTCGTCGCTCAGCGTCTCACCGGTGGTGGTCTGCTTGAGGCCCATGACGGCGACGATGTCGCCGGCGCCCACCGACTCGATCTCCTCACGCTTGTTCGCGTGCATACGGTAGATCTTGCCGATGCGCTCCTTCTTGCCCTTGACGGAGTTCAGCACGGCGGTGCCGGACTCCAGGCGACCGGAGTAGATCCGGACGAAGGTGAGCTTACCGAGGTGCGGGTCGCTCATGATCTTGAACGCCAGCGCCGACAGCGGCTCGTCGTCGGACGGCTTGCGCTTGACCACGACCTCGGGGTCCTTCACGTCGTGGCCCTCGATGGCCTCGACGTCGAGCGGGGTCGGGAGGTAGCGCACGACCGCGTCGAGCAGGGGCTGGACGCCCTTGTTCTTGAACGCGGTGCCACAGAACACCGGGGTGACCGTGACGCCGTCGGACTTGCCCGTCGCGATGGTGATGCGACGGATCGCGGCGTACAGCTGCTCCTCGGTGGGCTCCTGACCCTCCAGGAACAGCTCCATGATCTCGTCGTCGTTCTCCGCGACGGCCTCGACCAGCTTGCCGCGGTACTCCTCGGCAGCCTCGGTGTGCGTGGCCGGGATGTCGACGACGTCGTACATCTCGCCCTTGGCGGCCTCGGCGGACCACACGAGCGCCTTCATGCGGACCAGGTCCACAACGCCCTTGAAGTCCATCTCGGCGCCGATCGGCAGCTGCATGACGAGCGGGACGGCACCCAGGCGGTTCGAGATCATGTCCACACAACGGTGGAACTCGGCGCCGGTACGGTCCAGCTTGTTCACGAAGCAGATGCGCGGCACGCCGTAACGGTCGGCCTGACGCCACACCGTCTCGGACTGCGGCTCGACACCGGCGACACCGTCGAACACCGTGACGGCACCGTCGAGGACGCGGAGCGAACGCTCCACCTCGACCGTGAAGTCGACGTGCCCCGGGGTGTCGATGATGTTGATCGTGTAGTCGTTGTCCTCGAGCGGCCAGTGACAGGTGGTGGCAGCAGAGGTGATCGTGATGCCACGCTCCTGCTCCTGCTCCATCCAGTCCATGGTGGCAGCGCCGTCGTGGACCTCACCGATCTTGTAGCTGACGCCGGTGTAGAAGAGGATCCGCTCGGTGGTGGTCGTCTTGCCCGCGTCGATGTGGGCCATGATCCCGATGTTGCGGACCCTGGCCAGGTCAAGTGAAGTGGTAGCCATAAGGCTTCGGTCTTCTCTCGGTCTCGATGGGGGTAGCGACTACCAGCGGTAGTGCGCGAAGGCCTTGTTGGACTCGGCCATCTTGTGGGTGTCCTCGCGCTTCTTCACAGCGGCACCGAGGCCGTTGGAGGCGTCGAGAAGCTCGTTGAGCAGACGCTCGGTCATGGTCTTCTCGCGACGGGCGCGGGAGTAACCGACCAGCCAGCGCAGCGCGAGCGTGTTGGCACGACCGGGCTTGACCTCGATCGGAACCTGGTACGTCGCACCACCGACACGGCGGGACTTAACCTCGAGGGTCGGCTTGATGTTCTCCAGCGCGCGCTTCAGCGTGATGACCGGGTCGTTGCTGGTCTTCTCGCGCAGGCCCTCCATGGCGCCGTACACGATGCGCTCGGCGGTGGAGCGCTTGCCGTTCAGCAGCACCTTGTTGATCAGCGACGTGACAAGAGGAGAACCGTAGACCGGGTCGATGATGACCGGGCGCTTCGGGGCGGGGCCCTTACGAGGCATTCTTACTTCTCCTTCTTGGCGCCGTAGCGGCTGCGGGCCTGCTTGCGGTTCTTGACACCCTGGGTGTCAAGCGAACCGCGGATGATCTTGTAGCGAACACCGGGCAGGTCCTTCACACGGCCGCCGCGCACGAGCACGATGGAGTGCTCCTGCAGGTTGTGTCCCTCGCCCGGAATGTAAGCAGTGACCTCGATCCCGCTGGTCAGACGCACACGCGCGACCTTACGCAGGGCCGAGTTCGGCTTCTTCGGGGTGGTCGTGAACACACGCGTGCAGACGCCGCGACGCTGGGGCGAACCCTCGAGTGCGGGCGTCTTGTTCTTCTCGACCTTGTCCTGCCGGCCCTTCCGGACCAGCTGCTGGATCGTAGGCACTACTTCTCCGGTTTCTGTGTGCCGAATGGTGAAGCTAACCTGAAACATTCGCCGACCCACGCGGTCGGGTGTGTCGGATACTGCAGACTCCCGCCGCGAGGCAGAAAGAGCGCAGATCACGGTGGCCGCTTACGACTCCCCCTGTGCGGTTGAAGGCACGCACGGAAGCCAGGGCACACCCCAGGCACAAGGTCTGAGCGTACCTACCTCATTCGCTATGGTCAAAACAAATGGGCGGGCGGGGGTTTAGGGACCGGGCTCATCCTGCGGACAACGGGTGCGGCTCGGGCTCAGGTTCCGCTGTTCGACGCGACTCCCGCGATCATCATGATGGCGAGGAAGAAGGCCCAGCCGGCCACGGAGAGCCAGCCGAGGATGAGGCCGGCCAGGGCGAAGCCCTCGCCGCCCTCGCCCGTGCGCTTCATCTCGGCGCGGGCGGTGTGGCCCAGAATGACGGCCGGGATGCCCGTCAGCCCCATCGTCATGGTGGTGAGCACACCACAGACCATGGAGCCCACGGCCTTGCCGTTGGTCGCCGGGGGTGGCAGGGGGGCCGGCATGAACGTTCTCGGCACCGGGGCACCGCCCATGGCGGTCGGCTGCATCCCTGCGGGGCCCTGGGGCAGGTCGGCGACCAGAAGGGTCAGCTCCCCCACTGTGCGCGCCTTGTAGGCCCTCTCGACGCGCCTCTCGTACTCGTCCTGCGGAAGGCGGCCCTCGCTGAACCCGGCCTTCAGTACATCCACGGCACGCTCACGGTCGGCGTGTGCGGCGAGCATCGAAGGACCATTGCCCTGCGGCTGCTGCCACGGAATCGGCTGCCATGACGGGTTCGACACGAGAAACACTCCCCCGGACTGGTTGTCCCTCCATGATGCTCCAACGCCCGCCCCCGAGCACGGGTTCCCCGCCCCGGTTCTGTTGCGGTTCTGCTACCGCGTACCGCGCGCGTGCCGTGCCCCCGAACCCTGGCCGAACACCGGGCGAGCCGCTGCGCAAGTACCGCGCTCCGGCCACACCTGGCCGGTTGCGGGCCGTTGCCCCCATGGTCATCCCAAGTACGTTGACTGATTGCGGAGTCAGGGCATCGGCACAGGTGAAAGCGGGGGCGGCGGCATGACCTGGGGGACGGCCGACAGACGTACACACGCGTGGGACGACGACGGGTTCGACGACCGCGTGCCCTTCCTCGCCCGCCTGGAGAAGGACGACCGCGTCGCCCTGCTGGGCACCGGCCGCCCGCTGCGCCACCGGGCGCGCAGGGTGATCCTGCACCAGGACGAGCCGTCCACCCATGTGGTGCTCCTCCTGCACGGCTGGACCGAGGTCACGGCCATCGCGGCCAACGGTTACGAGGCGCTGCTCGCCCTGTGCGGGCCCGGCGACATCATCGGCGAGGGCGCGGCGCTCAGCGGGCGGCACAGGGCGGCCACCGTGACGGCCCCGGAGGCAATCGAGGTGCGGTGGCCATCGACCAGTCCCGCTTCACCGCGTTCCTCGCCGGCAGCCCCCAGGTCTCGTTGCAGCTGCTGGGCCTGGCCACCGACCGTCAACGGTCGACCGACCGCCGTCGGCCGGAGTGATTCCCGCTCGGCTGCTGGGCGGTGAGCGGCGCGCTGACCTTCCACCGGCCCTGCGAACGCCTTCTCGCCGGCCGGCTGTACCGGCTGCGCCACCCGACGCCCGAGGAGGACCGGAGGCTGAAGTCGGCGTGGCGCCAGGTGACCGCCCGAGCCGGTGTGGACGCAGACACCTACCAGCTGTGGGTCGAGGACAGCGCGCGCATCAACGCCATGACGGCCGCGGGCCACATCGTCGGAGTCACCAGCCACTCGCTCAGGACACTGACGCCCGGGCGGCTCGCCGGCGTGCTCGCACACGAGTTGGGCCACCACGTGGGAGGACACGCCTGGGCCTCACTGCTCCCTTCTGGTCGCGCTGCCGGCACGGATCGCCTGGCGGCCGCTGCGGTGGCTGGGCCTCACGCGTCGACCGCGTCTCCGTGGGCGTCGCCGCCGTCGTGATCGGCGTACTGGGCGCCGTCGTGTTCGCCCTGGCGACGGCCACGTACGGTCTGGTCTTCCTGCCGCCGGCCACGCCCTACCTGGTGGCAGCGGCTCCCGCCGCGCGGAACTCCGCGCCGACGCGCACGCGGCCGGGCTCGGCTCGCCCAGCAGCTGATGGCCGTACTACGTGAGGATCTCGACCGCGAGGAGAGCGCACGCGCCGACGCCTCGGCCATGGGCGCCCGCTTCGAGGAGGAGGGAGTGATCGCACGGCTCCTCGCCTCCCACCCCGACCCCCACACCCGGCTCCACCACCTTCAGGCCCACGTGGAGAGCGGGCGCTGACGGCCCGGCCCGGCGGGCCGGCACACCCCGGGCAACGCCAAAGGGCGGCCACCCGAAGGTGACCGCCCCTCAACTCAAGCAACTGCTACCGCTCGCCTACTGGTTGTACGGACCGTAGTCGTAGTCCTCCAGCGGGACGGCCTGGCCGGAGCCCGTGCCGAACGGCGAGTAGTCGATGTCGTCGTAGCCGACGGCCGAGTACATCGCGGCCTTGGCCTCCTCGGTCGGCTCGACCCGGATGTTGCGGTAGCGGGACAGACCCGTACCGGCCGGGATGAGCTTACCGATGATGACGTTCTCCTTGAGGCCGATGAGGCTGTCGGACTTGGCGTTGATCGCCGCGTCCGTCAGGACTCGGGTCGTCTCCTGGAAGGAGGCGGCCGACAGCCAGGATTCCGTCGCCAGCGAGGCCTTGGTGATACCCATCAGCTGCGGACGACCGGAGGCCGGGTGACCGCCCTCCTGGACCACACGACGGTTCTCGGTCTCGAACTTCGAGCGCTCGACCAGCTCGCCGGGCAGCAGCTCGGCGTCGCCGGACTCGATGATCGTCACGCGGCGGAGCATCTGCCGGATGATGATCTCGATGTGCTTGTCGTGGATCGACACACCCTGCGAGTTGTAGACCTTCTGGACCTCGCCGACCAGGTGGACCTGGACGGCACGCTGACCCAGGATGCGCAGCACGTCGTGCGGGTTGGTGGCACCCACGGTGAGCTTCTGGCCCACCTCGACGTGCTCGCCCTCGCTCACCAGCAGACGGGCACGCTTCGAGATCGGGAACGCCGTCTCGTCACTGCCGTCGTCCGGCGTGATGACGAGCTTCTTGGTCTTCTCGGTCTCCTCGATGCGGACGCGACCGGCCGCCTCGGAGATCGGGGCGACACCCTTCGGCGTACGGGCCTCGAAGAGCTCGACGACACGCGGCAGACCCTGCGTGATGTCGTCACCGGCCACACCACCGGTGTGGAAGGTACGCATCGTCAGCTGGGTACCGGGCTCACCGATGGACTGGGCGGCGATGATGCCGACCGCCTCACCGATGTCGACCAGCTTGCCGGTGGCCAGGGAGCGGCCGTAGCACATGGCACACGTGCCGACCTTGGACTCACAGGTCAGGATCGAGCGGGTCTTGACCTCCTCGACACCGTGGTGCACGAGCTGGTCGATGAGCACGTCGCCCAGGTCCACGTTGGCCGGCGCGATCACCTTGCCGTCGATGACGACGTCCTCGGCGAGCATACGGGCGTAGACGCTGGTCTCGACGTCCTCGGCCTTGCGCAGGACCCCGGTCTCGTCCTTCGAGGCGATCCGCAGCTTCAGACCGCGCTCGGTGCCGCAGTCCTCCTCGCGGATGATGACGTCCTGCGAGACGTCCACCAGACGACGGGTCAGGTAACCCGAGTCGGCGGTACGCAGGGCGGTGTCCGCCAGACCCTTACGGGCACCGTGCGTGGAGATGAAGTACTCCAGCACCGACAGACCCTCACGGAACGAGGCCTTGATCGGACGCGGGATGGTCTCGTTCTTCGCGTTCGACACCAGACCACGCATACCGGCGATCTGCCGCATCTGCATCATGTTTCCTCGGGCACCCGAGTCAACCATCATGAAGATGGGGTTGGTCTTGGGGAAGTTCGCGTTCATCGCCTCGGCGACCTCGTTGGTCGCCTTGGTCCAGATCGCGATGAGTTCCTGCGTGCGCTCTTCCTTGGTGATCAGACCGCGCTCGTACTGCTTCTGGACCTTCTCGTCCTGCGCCTCGTAGCCCTTGACGATCTCCTTCTTCGCCTCGGGAACGACGACGTCGGAGATGGCCACGGTGACACCGGAACGGGTCGCCCAGAAGAAGCCGGACGCCTTCAGGTTGTCCAGCGTCGCCGCCACGATGACCTTGGGGTAGCGCTCGGCGAGGTCGTTGACGATCTCGGAGAGCTGCTTCTTGCCCACCGAGTAGTCGACGAACGGGTAGTCCTCGGGCAGCAGCTCGTTGAAGAGCGCACGGCCGAGCGTGGTCTTCAGCCGGAAGCTGTCACCCTGCTGCCACTCCGGCTCGCCCTCCTCGCGCTCCGGCGGGGTCCAGCCGCGCGGCGGGATGGTGCCCACCGGGAAGCGGATGTCCACGGCGGACTGCAGCGCGAGCTCGCCGGCGTCGAACGCCATGATCGCCTCGGCCGTGGAGGCGAAGGAACGCCCCTCGCCCTTGGTGTCACGCAGCTCGCCGTCGGTGGTGAGGAAGAACAGACCGAGGACCATGTCCTGGGTCGGCATCGTCACCGGACGGCCGTCGGCGGGCTTGAGGATGTTGTTCGAGGACAGCATCAGGATGCGGGCCTCGGCCTGCGCCTCCGCGGAGAGCGGCAGGTGGACGGCCATCTGGTCACCGTCGAAGTCCGCGTTGAACGCGGTGCAGACGAGCGGGTGGATCTGGATGGCCTTGCCCTCGACCAGCTGCGGCTCGAAGGCCTGGATGCCGAGGCGGTGCAGGGTGGGAGCACGGTTCAGCAGAACCGGGTGCTCGGCGATGACCTCTTCGAGGACGTCGTACACGACCGTGCGGCCGCGCTCCACCATGCGCTTGGCGCTCTTGATGTTCTGCGCGTGGTTAAGGTCGACCAGGCGCTTCATCACGAACGGCTTGAAGAGCTCCAGCGCCATCGCCTTCGGCAGACCGCACTGGTGCAGCTTCAGCTGCGGACCGACGACGATCACGGAACGCGCGGAGTAGTCCACACGCTTGCCGAGCAGGTTCTGACGGAATCGACCCTGCTTGCCCTTCAGCATGTCGCTGAGGGACTTCAGCGGGCGGTTGCCGGGGCCCGTGACCGGGCGACCACGACGGCCGTTGTCGAACAGCGCGTCGACGGCCTCCTGAAGCATGCGCTTCTCGTTGTTGACGATGATCTCGGGAGCACCAAGATCCAGAAGCCGCTTCAGACGGTTGTTCCGGTTGATCACACGGCGGTACAGGTCGTTCAGGTCGGAGGTCGCGAAGCGGCCACCGTCCAGCTGCACCATCGGGCGAAGGTCCGGCGGGATGACCGGGACGCAGTCGAGGACCATGCCCTTGGGGCTGTTGGAGGTCTGCAGGAAGGCAGACACGACCTTCAGCCGCTTCAGCGCACGGGTCTTCTTCTGGCCCTTGCCGGTGCGGATGATCTCGCGGAGGCGCTCGGCCTCCTCGTCCAGGTCGAAGGACTCCAGGCGCTTCTGCAGCGCCGCGGCACCCATCGAACCGTCGAAGTACGTGCCGAAGCGGTCACGCAGCTCGCGGTAGAGGAGCTCGTCGCCCTCCAGGTCCTGGACCTTGAGGTTCTTGAACCGGGTCCACACCTCGTCGAGACGGTCGATCTCGCGCTGCGAACGGTCCCGCAGCTGCTTCATCTCGCGCTCGGCACCCTCGCGCACCTTGCGGCGCACATCGGCCTTGGCACCCTCGGCCTCGAGCTCGGCCAGGTCGGTCTCGAGCTTCTTGGCGCGGGCCTCCAGGTCGGCGTCCCGGCGGTTCTCGACCTGCTGCCGCTCGACGGAGACGTGCGCCTCCAGCGAGGGCAGGTCACGCGTACGGCGCTCCTCGTCGACGTACGTGATCATGTACGCCGCGAAGTAGATGACCTTCTCGAGGTCCTTGGGAGCCAGGTCGAGCAGGTAGCCCAGTCGGCTCGGGACACCCTTGAAGTACCAGATGTGCGTGACGGGCGCGGCCAACTCGATGTGGCCCATCCGCTCACGGCGCACCTTGGCGCGAGTGACCTCGACGCCACAGCGCTCACAGATGATGCCCTTGAAGCGGACACGCTTGTACTTGCCGCAGTAGCACTCCCAGTCCCGGGTAGGACCGAAGATCTTCTCGCAGAAGAGTCCGTCCTTTTCGGGCTTGAGCGTGCGGTAGTTGATCGTCTCGGGCTTCTTGACCTCGCCGTGGCTCCACTGACGGATGTCGTCAGCGGTGGCCAGACCGATCCGGAGCTCGTCGAAGAAGTTGACGTCGAGCACTATGCGTCAATCCCTCTCAGGGTTGTAAGTCATGGGGTCTGATACGGGGGTCCTGGGGCCGGAGGCCTTCATGGCGAAGGCCTCCGAACTCCCGTCAGACCTCTTCGACGCTGCTCGGCTCGCGCCGGGACAGGTCGATGCCAAGCTCCTCCGCAGCGCGGAAGACGTCCTCGTCGGTGTCGCGCATCTCGATGGACATGCCGTCCGAGGACAGCACCTCCACGTTGAGGCACAGGGACTGCATCTCCTTGATGAGCACCTTGAAGGACTCGGGGATGCCGGGCTCGGGGATGTTCTCGCCCTTGACGATGGCCTCGTAGACCTTCACGCGGCCGGTCACGTCGTCGGACTTGATGGTCAGCAGCTCCTGGAGGGCGTACGCGGCGCCATAAGCCTCCAGCGCCCACACCTCCATCTCACCGAAGCGCTGGCCACCGAACTGGGCCTTACCACCCAGCGGCTGCTGGGTGATCATCGAGTACGGACCGGTCGACCGAGCGTGCAGCTTGTCGTCGACCAGGTGGTGGAGCTTGAGGATGTACATGTACCCGATGGAGATCGGGTCCGGGAACGGCTCACCGGAGCGGCCGTCGAACATCCTCGCCTTACCGGTCGGCTGCACCATGCGCTCGCCGTCGCGGTTCGGGATGGTGTGGTTCAGCAGACCCGCGAGCTCGTCCTCACGCGCACCGTCGAACACCGGGGTGGCGACGTTGGTGCCCGGGGCGACCTGGTCGGCGCCGATGACCTGCAGGCGCTGCGCCCAGTCCTCGCCGAGACCGGAGACGTCCCAGCCACGGCTGGCGAGCCAGCCGAGGTGGATCTCCAGGACCTGTCCCGGGTTCATTCGGGACGGCACACCGAGCGGGTTGAGGATGATGTCGACCGGGGTGCCGTCCTCCAGGAACGGCATGTCCTCGATCGGCAGGATCTTCGAGATGACGCCCTTGTTGCCGTGACGGCCGGCGAGCTTGTCACCGTCGGTGATCTTGCGCTTCTGCGCAACATACACACGGACCAGCTGGTTGACGCCGGGCGGCAGCTCGTCGCCCTCCTCGCGGTCGAAGACGCGGACGCCGATGACCTTGCCGATCTCGCCGTGCGGGACCTTCAGCGAGGTGTCACGGACCTCACGGGCCTTCTCACCGAAGATCGCGCGGAGCAGCCGCTCCTCAGGGGTCAGCTCGGTCTCGCCCTTGGGCGTGACCTTGCCGACGAGGATGTCACCGGCGACGACCTCGGCACCGATCCGGATGATGCCGCGCTCGTCGAGGTCGGCGAGGACCTCCTCGGAGACGTTCGGGATGTCCCGGGTGATCTCCTCGGGGCCGAGCTTGGTGTCACGGGCGTCGACCTCGTGCTCCTCGATGTGGATCGAGGAGAGGACGTCGTCCTGCACGAGGCGCTGCGACAGGATGATCGCGTCCTCGTAGTTGTGACCCTCCCACGGCATGAACGCCACGAGCAGGTTCTTGCCCAGTGCCATCTCGCCGTTCTCGGTGGCCGGACCGTCGGCCAGGACCTGGCCCTCGATGATCCGGTCGCCCTCGTTGACGATGACCTTCTGGTTGACCGAGGTGCCCTGGTTGGAGCGGGCGAACTTGGCCAGGCGGTACGTGATGTACGTGCCGTCGTCGTTGGTGGTGGTGATGTAGTCCGCGGAGACCTCCTGGACCACACCCGCCTTCTCCGCCTTGACCACGTCGCCGGCGTCGACGGCGGAGCGGTACTCCATGCCGGTGCCGACGAGCGGGGCCTCGGACTTGATGAGCGGCACGGCCTGACGCATCATGTTCGCGCCCATGAGGGCACGGTTGGCGTCGTCGTGCTCGAGGAACGGGATCATGGCGGTCGCGACCGACACCATCTGGCGCGGCGAGACGTCCATGTAGTCCACGTCGTCACCGGGGACGTAGTCGACCTCGCCGCCACGACGGCGGACCAGGACGCGGTTCTCGGTGAAACGCATGTTGTCGTCGAGCGTGGCGTTGGCCTGCGCGATGACGAACCGGTCCTCTTCGTCGGCCGTCAGGTAGTCGACCTCGTCGGTGACGACGTCGCCGTCGACCTTGCGGTACGGCGTCTCCACGAAACCGAACGCGTTGACGCGGCCGTAGGAGGCGAGCGAACCGATCAGACCGATGTTCGGGCCTTCGGGCGTCTCGATCGGGCACATACGGCCGTAGTGAGACGGGTGCACGTCACGGACCTCGAAGCCGGCCCGCTCACGGGAGAGACCACCCGGACCAAGAGCCGACAGACGGCGCTTGTGGGTGAGACCCGACAGCGGGTTGTTCTGGTCCATGAACTGCGACAGCTGGCTGGTGCCGAAGAACTCCTTGATGGAGGCGACGACCGGCCGGATGTTGATCAGGGTCTGCGGCGTGATCGCCTCGACGTCCTGGGTCGTCATGCGCTCGCGGACGACACGCTCCATACGCGCCAGACCCGTACGGACCTGGTTCTGGATGAGCTCGCCGACGCTGCGCAGACGACGGTTGCCGAAGTGGTCGATGTCGTCGGTCTCGACGACGATCGTCTGGCCGTTGTCCGCGGTCGTCTCGGTCTCGCCCGCGTGCAGCTTCACCAGGTACTTGATCGTCGAGATGACGTCCTCGACGGTCAGGACGCCCGCGTCGAGCGGAGCCTCCGCACCCAGCTTCTTGTTGACCTTGTAGCGGCCGACCTTGGCGAGGTCGTAGCGCTTCGGGTTGAAGTACAGGTTCTCGAGGAGCGTCTGCGCGGCCTCACGCGTGGGGGGCTCGCCCGGACGCAGCTTGCGGTAGATGTCGAGCAGCGCGTCGTCCTGGCCCTGGGTGTGGTCCTTCTCCAGGGTGGCGCGCATGGACTCGTATTCGCCGAACTCCTCCAGGATCTGCTCGGTGGTCCAGCCGAGGGCCTTGAGGAGAACGGTCACGGACTGCTTGCGCTTGCGGTCGATACGGACACCGACCATGTCGCGCTTGTCGATCTCCATCTCCAGCCAGGCGCCCCGGGAGGGGATCACCTTGGCGGAGAAGATGTCCTTGTCGGACGTCTTGTCGATGGAGGAGTCGAAGTAGACACCGGGCGAGCGGACCAGCTGCGACACCACGACACGCTCGGTGCCGTTGATGACGAAGGTGCCCTTGTGCGTCATGAGCGGGAAGTCGCCCATGAAGACCGTCTGGGACTTGATCTCGCCGGTCTCGTTGTTGGTGAACTCGGCCGTGACGAAGAGCGGAGCCGCGTACGTGAAGTCGCGGTCCTTGCACTCGTCGATGCTGTTCTTCGGCGGCTCGAAGCGGTGGTCACGGAAGGTCAGCGACATCGACCCGGAAAAGTCCTCGATCGGGGAGATCTCCTCGAAGATCTCCTCCAGACCGGACTTGGTGGGGACGTCCTGTCCGTTCTCCAGAGCCTCCTCGACCCGACTCTGCCAGGCGGTGTTGCCGAGCAGCCAGTCGAAGCTCTCGGTCTGCAGCGCGAGCAGGTTGGGAACCTCGAGAGGCTCCTTGATTTTTGCAAAAGAGATGCGCAGCGGGGCGGTGCTGGCGGCGGGGTTCGTATTCGCGGTCGAGGCGTTGCGCGAGGCGGCCAAGAGGGGGTCCTTCCGAGGGCTCGGACTCACTACGCGCGTACCGGCCCCTCCCCTGCGCAACGAGAGCAGGCTGTTCCTGAACTGTCTGCAAAGGCAGGTCAGGAATGATCTGTTCGTCGATGCTCAAGCGAGGGCATGCCCCTGGTGACGGGCAGGGGACAGCTAACAGGCAGCGCAAAGGGTCAGTGTAGCCACTTGGCACACTGATGTCCAGTGCGGGTTTCTCGAAACCCTCGCTGTTCTCGACACCTACGCAAGCCCACGCCCTCAATGCACGTTGATACTGCCCTCTTCGCCGTCGATCCATGCCTCGGAGTTCGGATCGGTGCGACGACGCGTCCTGAGAATTGCGCGCTGCGTGCGGTTCGTCAAGGCCCCTCATGCCCGATCCCGGTGCCGCGCTCGTCACTCGCGGCTCGTCACCTGGGGCGTTCGGAGGCAGGACGAAGATCACCATACTCGTCGCCACCCGCAGTGCAAGGCAGCCGTCACTCGACGTCCCGGAACGCCGAAGGGCGACCACCCAGTTGGGTGATCGCCCTTCAGTACGTTCGCGTTACAGCCTCGAACGAGTTTTTGACACTCGTCTCAGAACTGTCTCGCAGGATCCTCGCGGATCCAGGAGAGCCGGAGGACCGGCGAGGCCTTACTTGACCTCGACGGAGGCGCCGGCGGCCTTGAGGGACTCGGCAGCCTTCTCGGCGGCCTCCTTGGCGACCTTCTCGACGACGGGCTTCGGGGCGCCGTCCACGAGGTCCTTGGCCTCCTTCAGACCCAGGGAGGTCAGCTCACGCACGACCTTGATGACCTGGATCTTCTTGTCGCCGGCACCGGTGAGGATGACGTCGAACTCGTCCTGCTCCTCAGCGGCCTCGACCGGCGCGCCGGGGGCACCCGGGGCGGCGACGGCGACCGCGGCGGCGGCGGTGACGTCGAACTTCTCCTCGAACGCCTTCACGAACTCGGAGAGCTCGATGAGGGTCATCTCCTCGAACTGCGCGAGCAGGTCGTCCTGGCTGAGCTTCGCCATGGTGGGCGATCCTTCCACTAATTCGGCTGGTGCCGGTATGTACATGTCTGGCGGGCGTACGTTCGGCCCGCTACGACCGTCGCCTCAGGCGGCGGTCATTTCGGGGGCCGAATTACTCGGCACCGCCCTGCTCTGCCTGCTTGGCGCGAAGAGCGTCCACGGTGCGGACGAGCTTCGAGGGAAGCGCCTGGAAGAGCTGCGCAGCCTGGGACTGCTTGCCCTTGAAGGCACCCGCCAGCTTGGAGAGCAGAACCTCGCGGGACTCGAGGTCCGCAAGCTTCTTGATCTCGTCGGCGGACAGCGCCTTGCCGTCAAGGACACCGCCCTTGATGACGAGGTTCGGGTTGTCCTTGGCGAAGTCACGAAGACCCTTCGCCGACTCCACCGGGTCACCGGTGACGAAGGCGACCGCCGTCGGACCGTTGAACAGGTCGTCGAGCGTCGTGATCCCGGCCTCGTTGGCCGCAATCTTGGTCAGCGTGTTCTTCACCACGGCGTACTGGGCGTTCTCACCGAGCGAACGACGCAGCGTCTTGAGCTGCGCCACGGTGAGACCCCGGTACTCGGTCAGCACGGCAGCGTTCGAGCTACGGAACTGCTCCGTGAGCTCGGCCACCGCGGCAGCCTTGTCGGGCCTTGCCATAGAGCGTCGGCCTCCTTCCGGGTGATGACGACCGCTCAGAAGGGGCTGGGGTAAAACGAAACGCCCCGGCGCAGGCGCTCGGGGCGTGGCTCGACCGGACGAATCCCGTACGACGACGGAACCGGACCGGGAGCAACTTCCACAGTCACCTGCGCGGGTCGTCCGCAGTTCAGCGGATCCTTCGGCCACCGCGCCCTCTCACGAGCACACGGCAACGACCAGCGGTCTTTGGCTTCCTGAGGAGCCTAGATGACACACGGCGTGTCAAGCAAATCCGTCGATGCGCCCGCCCCGCCTCAGGCCTCCGGCGCACCGATGTCATAGGTGTCTCCCTCGGGAGGGGGCACGACGGTCATCGCCCGGTCGAACTCGAGGAAGGTGACGGTCATGTCGTACGTGCCGGTGGCACCGGCCGCCCGTATGCGGAACCGCTTGGTGTTGCCGTCGCCGTCTATCCACTGGTTCATCGTGATCGTGGGCGCCGCCAGTGCCACGAACTGGGCGTAGCGCCGCTCCCGGACGGCTTCGCTCTCGCTCTTCAGGGCCTCACGGAGCCCGGCGCCGCTGACGGTGCCCTGGTAGTGCGTGGTCCTGACGCCGTTCACGGTCCTGGTGCCGAGCCCCTCGACGTCCTCGGAGCCGATGAGGAAGGTGGACTGGTCGATCGGATCGTTGGTGACGTACTCCACCGCCTCCGGATCGCCCGACTCCCGAGCCGTGTCGAGATCGAAGCGGGTCCAGTACTGATCGGCGGTGTTGACCTGGGTCTCCCCTCCGATGTACAGCCCTCCGTCGACCGCGCAGAGCTCCCACTTGTGATCCTCCGTCTGCTGCTCGTGGGAGGTGACATTCATGACCATGGAGAACGTGACGCCGGAGCGCCGCTCGGCCTCGGCTTCGATGAGGCCGCCCTTCGGCGTCCGGCCGGACATCCGGTAGTGCAGGGAGAGCACCTGCTCGATGCGGTCCGCCGCCTCGGCCACGGCAGTGACGGCCTTCTCCTCCGACGACTCCGTCTTCGTCGCACCGTCCGTACAGGCGCTCGCACCGGCCAGCAGCGCGACCACGGTCGCGGCTCCGACGGTCCCACGGCGAACCGAACCGCGCGCGGCAAACCTCATGTGTCCCCCGACATCTCCTGACCCACCGCTGTGGGCCAGAGGGGACCCTATCCCGACCGGATCATGGCATCTGCCCGCAGGTCAGCTCGCCGGCAGAGAGCTCATCAGGTCCTTGTAGTCGACGGTCCGGTCGGCCGGCGGCTCCTCGGTGGAGACGTCGACGCCGTAGTCGCTGTAATGGACCGTGGAGTTCACCACGCCGTTCGCGGTGTCGGCCTTCTCGACCTTCTTGACCAGCAGGTCGTCGTCGTTGATCCAGAGGTCGATGTCCACGGTGGTGATGCCGGACGCCTTCAGCTGTTCCTCCAGCTCGGCCCGCATCTCCTCGCCGAGGTTCGCGTTCCGCTCCTGGATGTCGGCGACCTTCACCGTGCCCGCGTAGTGCGTGGCACTCTCCCCCCGCACGTCCTCCTCACCGACCTGCTCGATGTCGCCGGAGGCCAGCAGGAGCCGTACGGACTGGTTCGGCGTGACGCTCTTGAAGTGCTCCTGCACATAGGCGCCGGAGGCCCCGCCGATCATCTCGTCCATGTCCTCGTACGCGTACCTGATCCACCGCTTGCCGCCGTACTGCCCGGCGAAGAGGTCGCCCATGTCCGCGTAGTAGGCGTCGGGCAGATAGCGGGCCTCCGTCGAGGTGATGCCCAGCCGGCCCATCTGGTCGGCCGCCTGGCCGCCGGTGTACGTGATGGTCATGGTGCCGTTGAGCCCGTCGGCCCAGTCGACCTCGCCGTCCGCCTCGATGGACATCAGGTCGCCCATGTCCCCGGTGGACTCGATCCTCGACGAGTCGGCGTCACCCGTGGACTTGTCCGCGAGCTTCAGCGCCGCGAACGGATCGCCCCCGCCGCCCTCGCCCGAGTCCGAGGACCCGCAAGCCATCACCCCCGTCAGCGCGGCCGCCACCGCGACCGACAGGACCGTACGGCGGCACCTGGTCGTGTTGGTCATCCGTCCCCACCCCCAGGGAGATTGGCGTGCTCCGCACACCAGAGCAGCACACCTGCGCGCGTATGCCCACCCGTGCGCCCAAAAGGCCCTTATGCCGAAAAGGGACGAGCCCCGCACCTCGAAAGGTTGCGGGGCTCGTCCTCGGGCTGTGCGACCGCGACGCGGCTGCCGGTGAGCGTCAGGCTCAGACGGCGGCCGGGTCCTCCTCGACGAGGAGGTTGCGGGTGCGGTTCGAGTCGATCGGAATGCCGGGGCCGATCGTGGTGCTGATCGCGGCCTTCCTGATGTAGCGACCCTTGGCGGCCGACGGCTTCAGACGGAGGATCTCCTCCAGGGCCGCGGCGTAGTTCTCCACCAGCTTGGTGTCGTCGAACGACGTCTTGCCGATGATGAAGTGCAGGTTCGAGTGCTTGTCGACGCGGAACTCGATCTTGCCGCCCTTGATGTCGTTGACGGCCTTCACGACGTCCGGGGTCACGGTGCCGGTCTTGGGGTTCGGCATGAGACCACGGGGACCGAGCACGCGGCCGAGGCGGCCGACCTTGCCCATGAGGTCCGGGGTGGCGACGACGGCGTCGAAGTCCAGACGGCCCTTCGCCACCTCGTCGATCAGTTCGTCGGAGCCGACGATGTCGGCGCCGGCGGCGGTCGCGGCCTCGGCACGGTCACCGGTCGCGAAGACCAGGACCCGGGCGGTCTTACCGGTGCCGTGCGGGAGGTTCACGGTGCCACGGACCATCTGGTCGGCCTTGCGCGGGTCGACACCCAGACGGAAGGCGACCTCGACGGTGCCGTCGAACTTGGACGTGGAGGTCTCCTTGGCGAGACGGACGGCCTCGAGCGGGGCGTACTGCTTGTCCCGGTCGATCTTGGCGTCCGCAGCGCGGAGAGCCTTGCTGCGCTTGCTCACAACTGCTCCTGTGGGTTCTGAAAGGAGTCGTGGTACGGGCCGAGCAGGCCCTGCCACGTGCGGCTGCTCGTACGGCGTCCGCATGGTTCTACGAGGGTGGGGTTCAGCCCTCGACCGTGATGCCCATGGAACGGGCGGTGCCGGCGATGATCTTCGACGCGGCGTCCAGGTCGTTGGCGTTCAGGTCGGGAAGCTTGGTCGTGGCGATCTCGCGGACCTGCGCCTCGGTGATCTTGGCGACCTTGGTCTTGTGCGGCTCGCCAGAGCCCTTCTCGACACCCGCGGCCTTGAGGATCATCTTCGCGGCCGGCGGCGTCTTGGTGACGAAGGTGAAGGAGCGGTCCTCGTAGACCGTGATCTCCACCGGGATCACCCAGCCACGCTGCGACTCGGTCGCGGCGTTGTAGGCCTTGCAGAACTCCATGATGTTGACGCCGTGCTGACCGAGCGCGGGGCCGACCGGCGGGGCGGGGTTCGCCGCACCGGCGTTGATCTGGAGCTTGATGAGCCCCGTGACCTTCTTCTTCTTGGGAGGCATTGCTCTCCGGGTCCTTTCGATTCGAGTGCACCCCCACCCAGGTCGCGTCCCGGATGAAGGCATACCGCACAACGATAACGGGTATAGATGCGCGGCCAAAAACCGAGCAGGTCAGACAGGCTTTTGACAGCCCGTCTGACCTGGTCGGAAGCGGTGGTCCAGAAGGAGCCGGTGCTTGCTAGTTCTTCTGGATCTGGTCGAACGACAGCTCGACCGGCGTCTCGCGGCCGAAGATCTCGACGAGACCCTTGACCTTCTTCGAGTCCGCGTTGATCTCGTTGATGGTCGCCTGCAGCGTGGCGAACGGACCGTCGGTGACGGTGACCGAGTCGCCGACCTCGAAGTCCAGCACCTGGACCTCGAGCTTGCGGGCGGGAGCCGGCTTGCCCTCGGCCTCGGCCGCCTCGCGGGCCGCCTTCTCCTCGGCCTCCGGCGCGAGCATCTTGACGATCTCGTCCAGGGTCAGCGGGTACGGGTCGTAGGCGTTGCCCACGAAGCCGGTGACGCCGGGGGTGTTGCGGACGACGCCCCAGGACTCGTTCGTCAGGTCCATGCGGACGAGGACGTACCCGGGAAGCTTGTTCTGGCGGATCGTCTTGCGCTCGCCGTTCTTGATCTGCGCGACCTCTTCCTGCGGCACCTCGGCCTGGAAGATGAAGTCCTCGACATTCAGCGAGACGGCGCGCTGCTCGAGGTTGGTCTTCACGCGGTTCTCGTAACCGGCGTACGTGTGGATGACGTACCACTCGCCGGGCAGAGTCCGCAGTTCCTCACGCAGGGCCTCGACGGGGTCGACCGGCTCGGTCTCCTCCTCGACGGCCTCTTCGGCTGCGTCCTCGTCCTCGACGGCCTCTTCGGCCGCGTCCTCGGCGTCCTCGTCCTCGGCGTCCGCGTCGTCCTCGACGTGCACGGCCTCTTCCTCGGCCGGCTCCCCCGCCTCGGCTTCGGCAGCCTCGAACTCGTCGGCCTCGTCCGCTCCCTCGACGATGTCGAGCTCATCATCCACGGACTCGTCCGGCTCGATGGCGTCGTTCAGGTTCGGGTCAGACACGTGGCTGCTTCTTCCTGGATACATGGGGGTGGAACACGCGAAAGGGGCGCCAGGTTACGGCGCCCTTCGCTTTCGGCTCAGCCGAAGACGTACTTGGCGGCCTTGTCGAGGCCGAAGTCAATCACAGTAACAAGACCGATCATGATGACCACGAAGACGATGACCACCGTGGTGTAGGTCGTCAGCTGGGAGCGGGTCGGCCAGACGACCTTCCGCAGCTCCGCGACGATCTGGCGGTAGAAGAGCGCGAGGCGCTTCAGCGGGCCCTTCTTGGCACGCTTGCCGCCCTTGCGGGTCTTCTTCTTGTCCTCGGGCACCTCGTCCTGGGCATCAGGCGTGTCGATGGAGCCCACGGCGTCCGTCATTCATCCTCACCTGATTCCGGTCCGGGTCGTGGCCGTGCCGCGCCCGGTCTGAGCCGCACGGCGGAACATTGCTGTACGTACATGCGCACACATCCTGGCGTGAGGAGTGTGTAGCAGGGCCGGAGGGACTTGAACCCCCAACCGCTGGTTTTGGAGACCAGTGCTCTACCAATTGAGCTACGACCCTTTGCGGTTCTCCCCAACGTACCGCATCCGACCGGGTGCTCGGTGTGCACCTGGAGGGGCGCGGCCGGTGAAGGCCAACGAGGAGAGAGCATACGTGGTCCGAGGCCTGTCGTCGAACAGAAAGCGTCCGTAGGGACGTTGCTCGTCGAAGATCGACCGTTGCCGGGCCCGGATACGGACGGTTGTTCCGTCGCTGTTCAGTCTGTGAAACCCGCGTGCCGGGCGCGTTTCCTGTCTGAAACGATGGGGTCCATGAGCGCTGCAACCCCTCCCACCGAGCGCCGGGTCTCCGCGCGTATCGGCGCGATCTCCGAGTCCGCCACCCTCGCCGTGGACGCCAAGGCCAAGGCCCTCAAGGCCGCGGGACGTCCGGTGATCGGCTTCGGCGCCGGTGAGCCCGACTTCCCGACCCCCGACTACATCGTCGAGGCGGCCGTCGAGGCCTGCAAGAACCCGAAGTACCACCGCTACACGCCGGCGGGCGGTCTGCCCGAGCTGAAGGCCGCGATCGCCGCGAAGACCCTGCGCGACTCCGGTTACGAGGTCGACCCGTCGCAGGTCCTCGTGACCAACGGCGGCAAGCAGGCCATCTACGAGGCGTTCGCCGCCATCCTCGACCCGGGCGACGAGGTCATCGTCCCCGCGCCGTACTGGACGACGTACCCGGAGTCGATCCGTCTGGCCGGCGGTGTCCCGGTCGACGTCGTCGCCGACGAGACCACGGGCTACCGCGTCTCCGTCGAGCAGCTGGAGGCGGCCCGTACGGAGAACACCAAGGTGCTGCTCTTCGTCTCCCCCTCCAACCCGACGGGCGCGGTCTACACGCGCGCGCAGATCGAGGAGATCGGCCGCTGGGCCGCCGATAAGGGCCTGTGGGTCCTGACCGACGAGATCTACGAGCACCTGGTGTACGGCGACGCGGAGTTCCACTCGCTGCCGGTGGTCGTGCCCGAGCTGGCCGACAAGACCATCGTGGTCAACGGTGTCGCCAAGACGTACGCGATGACGGGCTGGCGCGTGGGCTGGGTCATCGGCCCGAAGGACGTCGTGAAGGCCGCGACGAACCTTCAGTCGCACGCCACGTCGAACGTCTCCAACGTCGCCCAGGTGGCCGCCTTGGCCGCCGTCTCGGGCGACCTGTCGGCCGTCGAGGAGATGAAGGAGGCCTTCGACCGGCGCCGCAAGACGATCGTGCGGATGCTCAACGAGATCGACGGCGTCCTCTGCCCGGAGCCCGAGGGCGCGTTCTACGCCTACCCCTCGGTGAAGGACCTGGTCGGCAAGGAGATCCGTGGCAAGCGCCCGCAGGACACGGTCGAGCTGGCCGCGCTGATCCTGGAGGAGGCCGAGGTCGCGGTCGTCCCCGGCGAGGCCTTCGGCACCCCCGGCTACCTGCGTCTGTCGTACGCCCTGGGTGACGAGGATCTCGTCGAGGGCGTCTCCCGCATCCAGAAGCTGCTGGCGGAGGCGACGGACTGACGTCCTGAGCAACCGCTCCGAGGGGCGCGACCACCACAGACGGACTTTCTCATGTGGTGATCGCGCCCCCCTTCATGTGTGCGAGCAAGGCCACGTTCGGGGATTCCGCTTTCGGTACGGCCAAGACGTACGGCAGGATCCTTGAATGGAGCGTGTACGTGATCTCTCTGAACTGCCCAAGGCCCATCTGCACCTGCACTTCACCGGGTCGATGCGGCCCACGACCGTGCTGGAGCTGGCCGACAAGTACGGGGTGCGGCTGCCCGAAGCGCTCACCGAGGCGCTGACCAGCGGGGAACCGCCGAAGCTGCGGGCGACGGACGAGCGAGGGTGGTTCCGGTTCCAGCGGCTGTACGACGCGGCGCGCTCGTGTGTCAGGGGGCCCGAGGACATCCAGCGGCTGGTGCGGGAGGCCGCGGAGGAGGACGTGCGGGACGGCTCGGGCTGGCTGGAGATCCAGGTGGACCCGACGTCGTACGCGCCCCGGCTGGGCGGGCTGATCCCGGCGCTGGAGGTCATCCTGGACGCGGTGGACACGACCGTGCGGGAGACCGGCCTCGGGATGCGGGTGCTGGTGGCCGCGAACCGGATGAAGCATCCGCTGGACGCGCGCACGCTGGCCCGGCTGGCGGTGCGGTACGCGGACCGCGGTGTGGTCGGCTTCGGGCTCTCCAACGACGAACGCCGGGGCATGGCGAGGGACTTCGACCGGGCCTTCGCGATCGCGCGTGAGGGGGGTCTGCTGTCGGCGCCGCACGGCGGCGAGCTGACCGGCCCGTCGTCGGTGCGTGACTGCCTGGACGATCTGCACGCCACACGGATCGGGCACGGGGTGCGTGCGGCGGAGGACCCGCGTCTGCTGAAGCGGCTCGCGGATCGGGGCGTGACGTGCGAGGTCTGCCCGGCCTCGAACGTGGCGCTCGGTGTCTACGAGAAACCCCAGGACGTCCCCCTGAGGACTCTGTTCGAGGCCGGTGTGCCGATGGCTCTCGGCGCGGACGACCCACTGTTGTTCGGCTCCCGCCTCGCGGCCCAGTACGAGATCGCCCGCCACCACCACGGCTTCACGGACGAGGAGTTGGCGGAGCTGGCCCGGCAGTCGATCCGGGCGTCGGCGGCGCCGGAGCAGGAGCGGGCGAAGCTGCTGGCCGGGGTGGACGACTGGCTCACCCGTCCGGCCGACCAGGCGCCCTAGAGGCTGACGCCCACCGTCACCGGCTCGTTGACCAGGGTGACCCCGAAGGTGTCCCGGACTCCGGCCACGACCTCGCGGGCCAGCGTGAGCAGGTCCTCGGTGGTGGCCGTGCCCCGGTTGGTGAGGGCCAGGGTGTGCTTGGTGGAGATCCGGGCGGGGCCGGTGCCGTACCCCTTGGTGAAACCCGCCCTGTCGATCAGCCAGGCCGCGGAGGTCTTGGTGTGGCCCTCGCCCGCGGCGTACGCGGGCGGGGTGATCCCATCCCCGAGCCGCTCCCGCACACGCGCGTGGAACGCGGCGAACTCCTCGTCCGTGAGGATCGGGTTGGTGAAGAACGACCCGGCCGACCAGGTGTCGTGGTCCTCGGGGTCGAGCACCATGCCCTTCCCGGCCCGCAGCTTGAGCACGGTCTCGCGGGCGTCGGCGAGGGGTACGCGGTCGCCGGGCTCGACGCCGAGCGTGCGGGCCGTCTCGGCGTACTTGATCGGTCCCGACAGGCCGCCCGCGTCCTCCAGTTCGAACCGGACCCGCAGCACGACGTACCGCTCGGGTTCGTCCTTGAAGCGGCTGTGGCGGTACGAGAAGGCGCACTCGGTGTTCGGGACGGTGACCGTCTCGTGGGTGCGGCGGTCGTAGGCGACGACCTCGGTGATGGTGGAGGCGACCTCCTGGCCGTACGCCCCGACGTTCTGGATCGGCGTCGCGCCCGCGGAGCCGGGGATGCCGGCCAGGCACTCGATTCCCGCGAGCCCGGCCTCGACGGCCCGGGCGACCGCGTCGGTCCACACCTCACCGGCGGCCAGTTCCAGCCTCGATCCGTCGAGCGCGAAGCCCTTTGTCGCGATGACCAGCGCGGTCCCGGCGAACCCCTTGTCACCGATGACCAGGTTGGACCCGCCCCCGATGAGCAGCAGCGGCGTACCGGAGTCGTCGGCGTCGCGGACGGCGGTGATCACCTCGTCGTCGGTGGTCGCGGTGATCAGCCGGTGCGCGGGCCCGCCCAGCCGGAAGGTGGTCAGCGGGGCGAGGGGGGCGTCGTGGAGTTCCTGCACGGGCTCAAGAGTACGAGACGCGACGGACAGGCTTGTCGAGCCTGTGGACAGGGGCCGGCCGAACCGATGTAAGGGGCACCCCGCAAGGGAGGACACCCCTTACCGCACCGCATTCGTCGCTCGAACCGTCAGGCCAGTCGTACGTCAGGCCAGTCGTACGACCGCCCGGGACATGCCCAGCACCTTCTGGCCGGCGCTCATCGCCGTGAGGTCCACGCGGACGGTGTTGTCGTCGAGCTTGGCGCCGACCTTGGCGCTGACCTCGATCGTGGCGCCCTGGTCGTCGTTGGGGACGACGACGGGCTTGGTGAAGCGGACGCCGTACTCGACGACGGAGCCCGGGTCGCCGGTCCAGTCGGTGACGACACGGATCGCCTCGGCCATGGTGAACATGCCGTGCGCGATGACGTCCGGGAGGCCGACCTCCTTGGCGAACTTCTCGTTCCAGTGGATCGGGTTGAAGTCGCCGGAGGCACCCGCGTACCGGACGAGGCCGGCGCGGGTCACGCCGAAGGTCTGGGCGGGCAGTTCGGTGCCGACCTCGACGTCGTCGTAAAAGATCTTCGCGGTCATCGGATCCTCACGCCTCCTCGGCCGCGCGGGCCACGAGCTTGGTCCAGGCGGTCACGACGTGCTCGCCGGTCTCGTCGTGGACCTCGCCGCGGATGTCCAGGATGTCGTTGCCCGCCAGGGACTTGATCGCCTCGATGGTCGAGGTGACCGTGAGGCGGTCACCGGCGCGCACCGGGCGCTTGTGGGCGAACTTCTGGTCGCCGTGCACCACCCGGCTGTAGTCGAGGCCCAGCTGGGGGTCCTGGACGACCTGTCCCGCCGCCTTGAAGGTGATCGAGAACACGAACGTCGGCGGGGCGATCACGTCGGCGTACCCGAGCGCCTTGGCGGCCTCCGGGTCGGTGTACACGGGGTTGGTGTCCCCCACGGCCTCCGCGAACTCGCGGATCTTCTCCCGGCCGACCTCGTAGGGGTCGGTGGGCGGGTAGGAACGCCCCACGAAGGACTGGTCGAGCGCCATGGGCTCGGCACCTCCTGGTTGCTCAGCGGATACGGCGGTACTGGCCGGTACGGGTCGCTCAACGACGCGAGGCCGCCCCCGATTACTCGGGGACGGCCTCGTGTACGAGCCTGATTTATCGCGTTTCGCGGTGCGCGGTGTGCGCGTTGCAACGCGGGCAGTGCTTCTTCATCTCCAGTCGGTCCGGGTTGTTACGCCGGTTCTTCTTGGTGATGTAGTTCCGCTCCTTGCACTCCACGCAGGCCAGCGTGATCTTCGGGCGGACGTCGGTGGCAGCCACGTGAGTGCTCCTTGACGAACGGATGGGACAGGGTTCAACGCATAAAAGAGTAGCCGATCGAAGGACCGACCCCGCAATCGGCTACTGTCAGTAGCGGTGACCGGACTTGAACCGGTGACACAGCGATTATGAGCCGCTTGCTCTACCGACTGAGCTACACCGCTGTGATGCGATCGGATCCCGCCTTGCGACGGGAACCATTCACACCAGAGCCCCAATACGGAATCGAACCGTAGACCTTCTCCTTACCATGGAGACGCTCTGCCGACTGAGCTATTGGGGCGAGCGATGAAGACATTACACGCCTCACCACCGATCGCCCAAATCCGTTTCCGCGCCCACATCCATGGGCCGTCCACGGGCCGTCCACGGATCATCCGGGGTCGTCCGGAGCCGTTCGTCCGTCCCGTTTCCCGAGGCCGCGCGGGCCCCATGCACACCACCGTTCCCGGCTCTCCCTGTGGTCCCCGGGCAGGTGAACCACACCGGTACGACTATTGCGCTCCTCCGCGACGAGGACGGACGGTCCGCCTAGGCTCGTCTCACTCTGCGTGACCTTGTGTCCCCCACCGTCCTCCCGCCGTATCCCCGTCGTATCCATGTCGTATCCCCATCGTGTGCGTCACCGTGTGTGTCACCGTGCAGCCGTCGTCGAGCCCCAGGAGCGCGATGCCCGACAGCCAGCCGCAGCCGTCCCACTCCTCCTTTGGCCCGCCCTCGGGCCCGGGCGAGGCAGGCGCCCTGTTGCTGTGCGGTGCGCGCCTGACCGACGGCCGGGTGGTGGACGTACGGCTGGGCGGCGGGCGTATCGAGGCGGTCGGCACGGCGGGCAGCCTGGGCGCCGGCCCGGCCGCGTCCGGGGCACCCGTCACCAGGGTGGACCTCGGTGGCCATCTGCTCCTGCCGGCCCCCGTCGAGCCCCACGCCCACGGCGACACGGCTCTGTCGGCCGACTGCGAGGGGCCGGTCCCGTACGACGTCCAGGACGTCCAGCGGCGGGCCACCGAGGCCGCGCTGCTGCAGCTCGGGCACGGCGCCACGGCGGTGCGCTCGCACGTCCACGTGGGCGACGTACAGGGTCTGGAGGCGCTTGCGGCGGTGCTCCAGGCGCAGCGGGCGCTGCGCGGCCTCGTCGAGCTGACGACGGTGGCGATGCCCCGGGTGCTGACCGGGGTGGCCGGGGCGGACGGGCTCGCGATCCTGCGGGACGCGGTCAAGATGGGCGCCTCGGTGGTCGGCGGCTGCCCGGATCTGGACCCCGATCCCACCGGGTACGTGGAGGCGGTCCTGGAGATCGCCTCCGAGCACGGCTGTCCGGTCGACCTGCACACCGACGGCGACGACCCGGCCCGCCTCGCCCGGCTCGCGGCCATGGCGGGCGGCCTGCGGCCCGGCGTCACTCTCGGCCCGTGCGGCGGCCTCGGCCGCCTCCCCTCCCAGGCCGCCTCCCGCGCCGCCGACCAGCTCGCGGCGGCCGGCGTGACCGTCGTCTGCCTCCCCCAGGGCGGCTGCGGCACCGTGAACCGCCGGAGTACCGCGCCCGTACGGCTCCTGCGCGCGGCCGGCGTACGCGTCGCGGCGGGCAGCGGAGCACTGCGGGACGTGTCGAACCCCGTCGGCCGCGGGGACCCCCTGGAGGCGGCCTACCTGCTGGCCTCCCGGTACGGGCTGCGGCCCGAGGAGGCGTACGACACCGTCAGCGGGGCGGCGCGCGCCGCGCTCGGCCTGCCCGAGGTGCGCGTCGAGGCCGGCTTCCCCGCCGAACTGCTCGCCGTACGCGGCGCCCGGCTCGCGGGGGTGCTGTCCCTCGCGTACAGCCGAATCGTCGTGCACCGGGGGCGCGTGGTGGCGCGCACCAGCGCGGTACGGGAGTACTGCGGCTCGGCGGCGAGCGCGGCGCTGGATCTTCCTCGGCAGGGGCGGGGGGAGCCGTCTTGCGGGGCGTGAGGGGCGTACGTGAGGGACATGGGCGCGTACGGGCCGCACATGGGCGTACGGACACGCGCGCGTGGGCTTTCGTGCTCCACGCGCGCGTGCCCGAAGGGACGGGCGTCCCGCTCGCCGGTGTGTCAGATGCTGAGCGTCCCGCTGTCGGTCAGACGCCGAGCATTCCGCTGCCGAACGGGCCGCCGAACTCGTCGACCGGGATCTCGGAGGCACCCTTGGGCGCGCTGATGTCGTCGGCCTTGCCGAAGGTGAGGACGAGGGGGGCCTTGGCGCCCTTCGGGTCGTCGGCGAGGACGGCGAGGTCCGTCTCGATCCGGGTCAGGTCACCGTTCTTGAGGGTGAAGTCGACCGCGACCTTCTTGTTCGGGGCGTCCTTCATGTCCTTGGCGGTGGGGAGTTCGGCTCCCGGCGGCAGATCGCCCTTGAGGGGCTGGAGCTTGTCGACGATGCCGGTGAGCAGGTCGCGGAAGTTGGCCTTGGCGGTGATGACCTCGGTGCCGTCCTTGCCGTCCTTGGTCTTGAAGTCGACCTCACGGGCGACGACACCGCGGACGGCGTCGAGGATCTTCTTCTGGGTCTTGGCGTCGATCTCGTCGGAGCCGCCCGCACCGGAACCGGCGCCCGCGTCCTCGGCGGCCTCCTGCAGGTCGGCGGTGTTGACCTTGACCCAGTCGCCCTCGAGGACCGGCCGCAAGTGCTGCTCGCTCTCGGGGAGTTCGTCGGCCGTCGGGAACGGCATGCCCATCGCCTCGCCGATGGCCTCCATGTCGGCGCGGTAGTACGTGTAGTCACCGACCATCCGGTACTCGGCGAACACGCCCTCGTCGCCCGCGATCTTCATTCCCATGCCGGCGATGTCCTTCTCACCGGACTCGGCCAGCGGCTTCTTCGACTTGACCGACACGTCGACGCGCAGCCCGGTGAAGAACTCCGCCATCTCCGGCGGCACTTCCTCGCTGTCCTCGCCCATCAGCGCGACGAGGTCGTCCGGGTCGGCGTCGAGCCGCATCCCGAAGGCCAGCGACTTCTGCTCGCCGAGCTGCTCGACGGCACTGTCGATCTTCTGCCCCGCGGTGAGGTTCTGGACGGTGCCGCACGCGGCCACCGTGACGAGCACGGCCGCGGCGCAGCCGACCCCGGTGAAGGCGCGGCGGACTACGGGCGCCCCGGCGGCGGATGCGCGCTCCATGGACGTACGTACGACGGTCTTGCGCGTGGCTATACGCATGGCGGTGATGGTGTTCCCCCCGTGATTCCGGCGCTCGCCGACACGGCGAACACTGTTGAGACACCTGGGACGGCCGGATGGTTGCGCGGCGAACGCGTCCGTTCGGGCGTACGGTCGGAGACATGCGCATTGTCATCGCTGGAGGTCATGGTCAGATCGCGCTGCGGCTGGAGCGACTGCTCGCCGCGCGCGGTCACGAGGTCGCGGGGATCATCCGCCGCGCCGAACAGGCGGACGATCTGCGCGCGGCCGGTGCCGAACCGGTGCTGTGCGATCTGGAGTCGGCGTCGGCCGAGGAGGTCGCCGCCCATCTGCAGGGCGCGGACGCCGCCGTGTTCGCGGCGGGTGCCGGGCCGGGCAGCGGGGCGGCCCGCAAGGACACGGTCGACCGCGCGGCCGCGGTCCTGTTCGCGGACGCCGCGGTGCGGACGGGCGTACGCCGCCACATCGTCGTCTCGTCCATGGGCGCGGACCCCGCGCACCAGGGCGACGAGATCTTCGACACCTACCAGCGGGCGAAGGGCGAGGCCGACGCGTACGTGCGCAACCTGGGCGCCCTGGACTGGACGATCCTGCGCCCCGGCATGCTGACCGACGACGCCGGCACCGGCCTCGTACGTCTGGAAGCATCCACGGGCCGCGGTCCGATCCCCCGCGACGACGTGGCCGCGACGCTCGCCGAACTCCTGGACACCCCGGCCACCGCCGGGCTGACCCTGGAGCTCATCAGCGGTTCGACGCCGGTGTCCGTGGCGGTGAAGTCGGTGGCGGGCAACTGAACGAGTTGGACCGAGGGGCCTCGCTTCAGAACAGCGGCAGCTGACCGGGGAAGTCGGGAACGACGAAGCCGTCGAGCGCGGGCTGGGCCGCTCCGATCCGGGCCGGCCTGCGCGACCCGGGACACGACACCAGCTCCCCGCCGGCCCCCGGCGGATCGTGCCGCGCGAACCGCCCCGCCACGACGGCGATCTCACGACGGCACTCGGGGCAGCTCCTTCGACGCGATGACATGCAGTCAGTGTGCCTCGCGGCGCACCGACCCCCTTGTCCGTCACCATCGAAGTCGTCCACACACACGAAGAAGCCCCTCCCGAACTGTTCTCACAGTCCGGAAGGGGCTTCCCTCCACGTGGCGGCGCCAGGATTCGAACCTGGGTAGGCTAAGCCGACGGATTTACAGTCCGCGCGGCGATCGCGCCGTGACCTGGGGGTTTCCGCCTGTCAGCGCCCTACTGCCCCACAAGCACCCCACAAGACCGCCGTCTTGAGTGAGCAACCCGCCTGGACTTCAAGCGTCGGCCGCGGCACCTGCCACGCTGGTGATCAGCACACGCTATCCGTCGAGTTGGCCCAGAAGACCAGGAATGACCATGTCTGGGCTCCAACCATCCCATCGACCGTGATACCGGCACAGCGCTGGAACCGCGTCGTCGCCGAGTTGGTGACCGGCCCAAAGTCGCCGTCCTCATCCAGGTCTGTGCCTGTCATGGCGTTGTTCAGGTAGCACTGAGTCTGCTGGACAGCGCTTCCTGCGGATCCCATCCTCAATGTCGGCCGCTTGATGGTGTAGTTGCACACGTCTACAGATCCGTGGGCAACAACCTTGCCTGGCGCTGCGCTCACCGTGGTCGAGCGAGGCGCTTGGGATTCAGCGTTCTGAGGTACCGCTACAGCCGTGCCTCCCGCGAGAACGAGAGAGGCGACCAGAGTCACGCCAGTAGACAAGCGTCGCATGTACATCACCTCCAACAGACGCACCCCCTGTACCACCGTGCGCTTTCGTCGCAGAGGTTGCATCCCGGCGCTAGTAAGAAGCACCTTCTGTTGAAAGAGGGAGAAACGGCACATGGCAGTGTGAGACCTCGTCGCTACGCTGGTACACACCACCTCAGAATGGAGAGTGCTCCGCGGATGGGACCGAAGACGACGAAGGTCTACGAGACACTATGCGACCGGCTTGCCTCTGGCGAGTACGCGCCGGGCGATAAGTTCCCATCGGAGCGCGCACTCGTGGAAGAGCTCGGCATCGGCCGTACCGCGCTGCGGCAAGTGCTGGCCCGACTCGTGTCTGAAGGTGCCCTCGAAGTTCGAGGGCGGAGTTCCTACCGGGTACCCGACGGCGTGAGCGTCAAGACGCCTGAGGGGTTGGAGCCGTGGCGCATCCACGGTGAGCGTGACCTCTACGACAACCAGTGGGTCAAGCTCCAACTGTGGGACGTGGAGCCGCCCGGCGTGGAGCGGTTCGAACACCACGTGGTGAAGCTTCAACACGTCGCCATCACTGCCGTGGTCGACGACCAGGACCGCGTTCTCATGATGTGGCGGTACCGGTTCGTACCGGGGCGGTTCGGGTGGGAGTTGCCCGGCGGCATCGTCGACAAGGGGGAAGCGCCGGCGGACACGGCACTGCGGGAAGTCGTGGAAGAGACGGGGTGGCGCCCGAAGCGGGTTGAGCACGTCGTCAGCTATCAACCCATGGTCGGCATGGTCGACTCACCACACGAGATCTTCGTAGCCCACGGGGCCGAAAAGGTCGGAGAGCCGACCGACCTGGAAGAGGCCGGACACATCGAGTGGGTACCCCTCGCAGACATTCCGGGGCTCATGGCGCGGGGGGAGCTACTGGGGTCCGGGACCCTGGTCGCGCTGCTTCACATCCTGGCGACCAGGGGTAAGCCCGGCCTTACAGCCGCTCGCTGAGAAGGTCAACACGGCGGCGCTGCCGCACCGATCCTGTGCGGCTCGCCAAGAGCCGTGCCTGCCGTAGGTGGGTGTTCGCGTCGTCGTACTCGGCACGGGAAAGATGCGCTTGCGCAAGATCGGTGTGGAGCCCTGCCTTCGCTCGCACAAAGGTGGGGTCCATCACCTCAAGCGCACCGTAGAGGCTGGTCACGGCTTCGTCGTCCCCGAGTAGACCGAGCACGTTGCCGCGCCACCGTGCCAGATGAGCGCTGTTCAAGAAGATACTGAGCATGTCTGGGTCGCGGTCCTCAGAGCCCGGCGGGATCGCCTCCATGGCCGCTTCCAACGCACGCTTGCAGTCCTCCACCATCCCGGCGTGCGCGCACAGCTCGGCTTCGGCCGCGTGCAGCCATGCCCGAAGTCGAGGTGAGCCCGACTGGCCCACGGTGCGCTGAGCGTCGCGCACGAGGTCGACTCCGAGGGCGGGCCGTCCGGCATCGCAGAGCACGTACGCCTGTTCGCCCATGGCGTGCGCGAGGTACATCGGGGCTTCGGCATCGCGGGCGGCACGCTTCGCCAACTCATAGTGCCGCCAAGCCCGTTCGACGGCTCCTGAGTCGATCGCCTGCCACGCGGCGAGGGTGGACGCGCCAGCGAGTGCGAGCGCCACGGGGCGGCGCGCGGACGGCAGTACGGCGAAGTTCAGCGCGTCTTCAAGGGCGGAAAGGTGTCCCGTCATCTGGTCGACGAGACCCGCCGCGCCCCTCTCCCTGTCCATGGTGCGGAGTAGTTCGGTCTGGCTGTTGAACGCCTGCACCATGGACGCGCTGACGCTGCTGGCGGAGTCGATTCGGCTGAGCAAGTCGTCGTAGCCGTCGGCCGTCGGGGGCGTCGACTTCTGGCGTACACCCCTCAGTTCGGTGTTGGTCACACCGAGGAGGTTGCGCAGGACCGCCGCGTAGCGGTCAGAGATCGGGCGCCGGCCGTTCTCCCACTCGGACACGTACACCCGCAGACTCGCCGTCGAGGCAACGTCGGTGAGGCTCTGTCGGGCGTACTGCTCGATCTCCCGGATAAGCCGCTCTTGAGACCAGCCGCGCGCCGTCCGCGCGTTTCGCAGTCCTGAGTCTGCGCTCACAAGGCACCCCGTTTCAGCGTCGGTCCGATCGCTTCTCACCCATGGTGCCTCACATCGCCGCAGGTCAACAGGGGTTAACACCAGACCCTAACTCGCCGTTCATGAACGTTAGTTGGCTGCCGCGACACCCCCTCCCCAAGGTCTCCTTGAGGTGCACCGCGAGGGGCGGTCGCCACTCAATCCGGCGAACCACCTTGACTCTGGTGCGCACCAGATGCACTCTACTGGTGCGCACCAGTTTACGGAGCTGGCTCCGATTCGCGGTGCGCGAGCAGAGGGCGGGGACGCTGCAATCCCGCTAAAGGCCAGATGAACAGGGCTTCGGCCCCACTGGCGAGGTGGCCCGGTGACCGCGAGCAACGGCCGGCGTGTGGGGACTTGGTCCCCCTTGCAGTGATGTTCCGTACCCCTTCGACCTGGGAGTTCCGATGATTCGACGAACCCTGTGGGCGTCGCCGTGATGGACCGGCCGACGGCGCCCGTGCGACACCCGAGCCAGTGAGCGGAGCGCACGCGCTCACGGCCGAACCGGTCCGCCCCCTTCCTGCCATCGCAGCGGCTAGCGCTGCGGCCGGTTGCCTCCCTCGCCCGTCCGACCGCGCTTCGCCTGCTGGTCGTACGGGCGGGGCGGAGGGGAGCCGGAGATCCGACTTCAACGGCGCGCGGCCCCGGGTGTCCC